>JACCYD010001510.1 GCA_013696695.1 Deltaproteobacteria bacterium
CTGTCTGAGCGGCATGATGTCGTCGTGGCGCTTTCCGATCCCGAAGGCCAAGGACGACGAGGCCACCACCGCTGCGTTCGAGATCACGTTGCAGCTCGTTCCTGACTAGCCGCGGCCGTCGGCCGGCAATGTGGCAGACTCGCCTCGTGGCGAAGGCCAAGACGACGCTGCGGAAGGCCAAGGTCGACGACGAGCCGTCTGGCCTCGAGTTCGTGTTCGGCGACATCACGGTGACGTGCACGAACGTCGATCGCGTGATGTTCCCGGATAGCGGGATCAAGAAGTCGGAAGTCATCCACTACTACTTTCAGGTCGCCGACTTCATGATGCCGGAGCTCGACCAGCGTCCGCTCTCCGTCGAGCGCTACACCAAAGGGATCACGACGAGCGGCTTCTTCCAGAAGCACTATCAGAAGCACTACCCGGAGTGGCTCGACAAAGAATTGCTCGGCGCGAAGACGCGCGTCGTCTATCCGATCCTCGATTCGACGGCGGGCCTGGTCTATCTCGCGAACCAGGGCTCGATCGCATTTCACATCTGGACCAGCCGGCGCGATCAGCCCGAATACCCGGACCTCCTGGTGTTCGATCTCGATCCGCCCGAGGGCAGGTTCGATCTCGTGCGTGACACCGCGCTGATCCTGCGCGAGCTGTTCGACGAGCTCGAGTTGCCGACCTTCGTCAAGACCACTGGCTCGAAGGGACTCCACGTCGTGGTGCCGCTCGACGGGCGGTCGTCCTATGGCGAGGTCTCGCAGTTCTGCAACAAGGTGGCGAAGCTGCTGTGCGCGCGCCACCCCGACAAGATGACGCAGGAGTTCTACAAGAAGGATCGCAAGGGCCGGCTGTTCCTCGACACGTTGCGGAATGCGCTCGGCGCCACGCTCGTCGCGCCGTGGTCGCTGCGCGGGCGGCCGGGCGCACCGATCTCGATGCCGATCGAATGGGACGAGGTCGAGGATCCGGAGCTCGCCGCGAACGGCTTCAAGCTGCGCGAGGTCGGCAAGCGGATCGATCAGCGCGGTAATCCGTGGGACAAGCTGCGCGCGAATCCTGCCTCGCTCGACGACGCCGACGCGGCCCTCGACAACCTCGATTAGCCCTCACCTGGGTCTCCCACGCTTGCCGGCTCCAGGGCACTTCGGGGCGCCGTGACGTGATAGCGTCGATCTCGAACATGCTCGGCGCGGCGATCGGGAAGTTCCGAATTCAAGCTCGACTCGGTAGCGGAGGTTTCGGCGAAACCTGGGCCGCCGCTCACGAGGAGACCGGCGGACGGGTTGCCATCAAGCTGTTCCGCCAGGAGATTTCCGCGAACCCGGTGTTCCTGCAGGCGGTCGAAGAGGCCCGCGCGATCTCCGCCATGGCCCACTCCGGAATCGCGAAGATCTACGACGCGAACCACCTGGCAAACGGCCAGGCGTACATGATCCGGGACTACATCGAGGGCGACACGCTGCAGCAGCGCATCGCCTACGGCCGGCACTCGGCCACGCAGCTCGCCGACATCATCGAGCAGTCCGCGAACGCGCTGGTCGCGGCCGCCGGCCGCAGCGTGTTCCACAACAACGTCAAGCCGAGCAACCTGTTCGTCGTCAAGGATCCGGATCGCGCGAGCGGCGAGCGCATCGTGATCGCCGATTTCGCGCACGGCAAGCTGGTGTCGGCGCTGCCGCAATGCGGTCACGCAGGCTACCTCGCACCCGAGCAGGGTCAGGGCAGCAAGGGCGACTGGCGCATCGATGCCTACGCGCTCGGCTGCATCGCGTTCGAGCTCGGTTGCCAGCGCCCGGTGTTCACCGGTGACAGCTGGGACAAGCTGCGCAGCAAGCACGTCAAGGATGCGGCGCCAAACTTACGGTCGTTCGTGCCCGATGCCAGCGCGAGCCTCGATCGTCTGATCGCGCGCATGCTCGAGAAGAATCCCGTCGAGCGCCCGAAGAAGATGCAGGACATCGCGAAGCTGTTCCAGCTGATGGTCGGCTACGAAGCGCCGCTCGGCGAGACCGTCAAGGATTAGCTCCCCCCCGATCCGGGTCTCCGTGACGACTCGCTCTTCTGCCGCGGTGGTCGTGACGTACTTCGATCCGCCGATCACTTCGCGACCGGAGTCGCGGTTACCAGGGGGGCTGCCCGATCGCGTCCCGAGCCCGTTCGCGATGCCGCCCCACCCGCTCGCGCAACGGGCGATCGCGGAGTTGCGTCGCGACGTCTCCCGGTTCGACCCGCTCGCCACCGACGGCAAGATGTTCGGCGTGCTCGTGGTCGCCGCAGCGGACGGCCGCATCGGCTACCTGCGCGCGTTCTCCGGCATGCTCGGCGGGACCTGGCACGTCGACGGCTATGCGCCGCCGGTGTTCGACTACGCCGCGCGCGAGCGGTTCTGGCCCGCGGGCGAAGCCGAGCTCGCAACCATCGATGCCGAGCTCGCAGCCCTCGACGATCGCATCGCGCCGCTGCGCGCAGAGCTTGCCGCGCTCGACGAACGTCACCTCGGTGAGCTCACCGCGCAACGTGACGTTCACGCCGCGAATCGCCGCGATCGCCACGCCGTTCGCTCGGGGTCACGCTCCACCCCCTCAACTGATTCGAATGACGACGCTTCTGGCGCGAAACGTACAAACGCATCCCACGAGCTCGATCAACTGAGCCGAGCCGACGGCGCCGAGCGCAAACGCATGCTCGCGAGTCATCGCCAGCAGCGCGAGCCGCTGACGGCCAAGCTGCGCGTGCTCGACTTCGAGCGCAACCAGATCGAGCGGCGCAAGACCGCGCGGTCGCGCGAGCTGCTCGTCGCGATCCACGAGACCTATGCATTCGCGAACGCGCGCGGCGAGCTGCGAACGGTGCGCGAGTTGTTCGCACCCGCCGAGCCTCCCGGCGGTGCCGGCGATTGCGCGGCGCCGAAGCTGCTCGCCCTCGCCTACCGCGAGAAGCTGCGGCCGATCGCCTTCGCGGAGGTCTGGTGTGGCGCGCCACCCGCGACCGGCGGTCGCCACGATGGTGCGTGCTATCCGGCGTGTCGCGGCAAGTGCGGCCCGATCCTCGCGCATGCGCTCGGTGGCCTGATCACCGATCCGCTTCCGATCTTCGGCTCGACGGTCGCCGACGACGAACCGAAGCTGGTCTATCAGGATGCCTGGCTGATCGTCGTCGACAAGCCGGTGGGGTTGCTCTCGGTGCCTGGACGCGGCGAGCAGCTGCGCGACTCGGTGCTCGTGCGTCTGCGCCAGCGTTATCCCGACGCCACCGGACCGCTCCTCGCGCACCGGCTCGATCTCGACACCTCGGGCCTGCTACTCGCGGCGACAGATCAACAGACCTACGGCGCGCTGCAACGCATGTTCGAGAGCCGCGTGATCGACAAGCGCTACGTGGCCTGGGTCGAAGGCGTGATCGCCGGCGATACCGGCACGATCGATCTCCCGTTGCGCGTCGACCTCGACGATCGGCCCCGCCAGATCGTCGACCCGGTCCATGGCAAGCAAGCGATCACCGAGTGGCGCGTGCTCGAGCGAACCGCGACGCGCACGAAGCTCGCGCTATTCCCTCGCACCGGTCGCACGCACCAGCTGCGCGTGCACGCGGCACATCCTCGGGGCCTCGGCGCGCCGATCGTCGGGGATCGGCTGTACGCGCGCACGCCGCACGACGAGCCGCGACTGTTACTCCATGCCGAGACGCTGTCGCTGCAGCATCCGCACACCGGCCAGTGGCTCACCTTCGAGCGACCCGCCAGCTTCTAGTGATGCCCGTGCTCGGTGGGCTTCGAATCCTTGGGTGGATAGAAGAACTCGAACGGCCTGCGAAGGAAGCGGCGGAACACCGCGCCCGGTAGCGCAGCCCGCTCGCCGCGAGGAACATCGCGGGCTCGGAGCGCGACGATCAACGCGAGCGTGAAGCTGACGCCGAAGTTGAGGATGCCGATCACCACGATGCCGAGACAGCCCCACACGAACGTGCTGGTGCCGAGCCCTTCGATGCCCGCAGAGGACGTCGACAGGGACAGGCCGCAGGTCGACAGCGTGATGTGCCGGACATCGAGCGGTAGCCCGAAGAATTTTCCGAAGATCGGGACGAAGGCGAGCAGCACGCCGAGCGAGACCGAACCGCCGAAGCCCGCGGCCTGGTTCTCGAGGAAGCGCGCCCAGCGCTCCATCCGCGCCTCGCCGAAGCGCTTTCGCCAGCGGTGGTGCCGGATCGCCTCGGGGAGGCGGCGGTAGACCATCCAGTTCTCGAACCAGCCCGCGAACAAGCTCGACGTCCACAGCAACACGCCGGTCAGGAACCCAAAAAATATCGTGCCCGAGTTGAACGGGTTCGGATCGAACGACTTCGCCGTCTTGATCGCGGTCTCCTCGTCGAGGAACGAGCTGCCCGTGACCTGGTAGTACAGGAAGTCGAAGACCAGCGACGTGATGATCGCCGCGGATACGTTGCCGACGGCGGCTGCGAACTGGGAGCGCGCGATCCGCGCGATCAAGGGCACGAGCTCGTCGAGCCTCCCCGGCCCGGCGCGCTCGCGGATCGTGCCGGCGAGCGCCGCGGCCGTCATCGACGGCTGCTTGGTGGCCAGCGTGAAGCCGATCAGCTGCATGAGCACGAAGCTGCCGGCGTAGACGACCGAGGACAGCAGGCCGTCGAGGAACGGCGAGAACGCGCCCCACTTGACGAAGAACTTGAGGACGGCGGTGCCGAGCGTGAGGAACCCACCGCCCATCGCCGACGTCAGCATCCTGAAGTACTCGTTGCGCGACGACGTCACGTAGTGCTCGCCCGTGCGCCCCGCGCGCTCGATCACCTTGCGTGCGAGCAGCCGCAGGTTGTCGGCCATCAGCTGCGTGAAGCTGCGACCACCGACCAAGCCGCGCCCGACAGCCGCGATCACGGCGCGGATCTCGTACGTCGGCTCGAGCTCGTCGCTGGCATCGACGAACGGCAGCAACAGCTCGATGCGGTTGAGGCCGCGCTCGATCGAATCGAGCGAGTACACGACGTCGATCGACACGCCGGTGTCCTCGAGCGCTTGCTTGACGTGCGCGAGGTGGTCGCGCGACGCCTCGATCAACGCCGGCATCTCGTTGGGCTTGGCGCGCGTCAGGTGAAACAGCGGCGACTCGCGGACGCCGGTGGCCAGCGCGCGGACGCGAAATGCCTCGCTCATGCCGATCGCCGCGATCCGCGTGGTGATCAGGCTGATCGCATCCATCATCGACGACCGCAGTGGATCCCACGCATCGCCGCCCGCCTCCGCGAGCCGGTGCAGCAGCGGATCGGCCGCCGGGCCGAGCCACTTCAGATCGTCGAGGCTACGAATGACGTGGCCGGCGAGCATCCAGAGCTCGTTCGGCTGCGGCGCCTCGGGAAGCAGCCGGCGCGCCAGACGATCGGTGGTCTCTGCCCACAGCCCGCGGTCGTTCGGCAGCCCGACCTCACCGAACAGCTTGATGCCGCGCATCTGCGACAGCGCGGAGTACAGCGTGGCCTGGAACCTGCGCTTCGCGGCGGGAATGCGCTCGAGCGTGACGACGAGCATCTCGAGGCGGGCCAGCGCATCGTGGCTGGGCGTGCCGGGAACCGCCGGCCCCGCCACGACGAACCGCCCGAGCTGGACG
>JACCYD010001498.1 GCA_013696695.1 Deltaproteobacteria bacterium
CTTGTCGAGGTTCTCGAGGACGTAGGTGCGATCCTCGTCGAACAGGCAGACGTAGGTCTTCACCTGCTCGAGCAGCGGCACCTCACTCAGGTAGAAGTCGATCATCGCGGGTACGAACGGGTAGACCGCCTTGTCGTCGGCGACGCCGTTGCCCGGCGCATTCGCGAGCGCGACATTCCCGGCGGCATACGCCTTCATCAGGCCGCGCACGCCGAGCACGCTGTCGGCGCGAAACGCATCGGGATCGAGGAACGACTCGTCGGTGCGGCGATAGATCACGTCGACGCGGCGCGGCCCGCGGGTCGTGCGGCAATAGACCTTGTCGGCATCGACGAACAGATCCGGCGCCTGCACGAGCTCGAGGCCCATCGTGCGCGCGAGGAAGCTGTGCTCGAAGTACGCCGAGTTGTACGGGCCGGGCGTCAGCACGACCGCGCAGACATCGTCGCGCCCGGGAATGCCCGGCGACACCGAGCGCAGGGTCTCGGCGAGCCGCGTCGGGTAGTGATCGACGCGGTGCACGCGCGCGGCATCGAACATCCGCGGGAACATCCGCTTGCTGATCAGCCGATTCTCGACGACGTACGACACGCCCGACGGCGTGCGCAGGTTGTCCTCGAGCACGCGCCAGGTGCCGGCGGTGTCGCGGATCAGATCGACGCCCGAGATGTGGATGCGCACGCCACCCGGCGGCTTGAGGCCGCGTAGCATCGGCCGGTACCCGGCGGCGCCGAGGATCATCTCGCGCGGAATCACGCCCGACGCGAGGATCTTCTGCTCGCCGTAGATGTCGTCGAGAAACATCGACAGCGCGCGCAGGCGCTGCTGCAGCCCGCGTTCGATCCGACGAAAGTCATCGGCGGCGACGATCCGCGGCAGCAAGCAGAATGGAAAGATCTTCTCGGTGCCGCGCGAATCGCCGTAGACCGAGAACGTCACCCCTTGTTGAAGTAGGGCGGTCTCGGCGAGCGCTTGTGCGCGAGCGAGATCTTCGGGACGCAGCTTGTCGAGCAGCGCGGCGACGCGGGCGAACGGTGCGCGCGGCACGCCACCATCGAACATCTCGTCGTAGGTGTTGGCCAGCGCCGGGTAGGCCTCGAACAGCCCGGCGAGCTGGGCCACGGCAGACTGCGACTGGCTCTGCATGTGAGACGCATCCATCCTACTTAGATCCTGGGTGCATCATAGGGCGATGCACGTCTTCAAGCCGCCCGCGCCGTTCTCGGCTCCGCCCGGTGCGCGCGTGGTGTTCCTCGCCGGATCGATCGAGATGGGCGCCGCCGAGGACTGGCAGACGCGGTTGGCCGCAGCGCTTGTCGCGCGTGTTGGCGAGATCGTCGTGCTCAACCCGCGCCGCGACGAGTGGGATGCGAGCTGGCGGCAATCGATCGAGGAACCGAAGTTTCGCGAGCAAGTCGAGTGGGAGCTCGACGGGCTCGAGCGTGCCGACGTCATCGCGATGTGGTTCGCAGCCGGCACCAAGTCTCCGATCACGCTCCTCGAGCTCGGGCTCCACGCGCGTGGCGGCAAGCTGATCGTCGGCTGCCCCGATGGCTTCTGGCGCCGCGGCAATATCGAGGTGGTGTGTGCGCGCTACGGCGCTCCGCTGTACGCCGCGTGGGAGCCGTTCGAGGCTGCGGTCGTCGCGGCCTGTTGATCGCGGCAGAGCTCGGCGCGCAGTCAGGGCATCTGCTTGATCAGGGCGTCGAGCGCGACCTTCGCCGTGTACTCGGCATCGCGCGACGTCGCGAACGTGTTGCCGGTCCACTTCACGGAGCGGCCGCTCGCGGCGTCGAGCATCGTCAGGTGAACGTAGAACTCGCCGCCGAAGTCGTTGACGATGCCGAACAGCAGGCGTTCGGCGCCGACCGCCTTCGCGATCTTCTGCATGCACGCGATCTCGTTGTCGTCGCAGCCCGCGAGCACCTTGGCGTCGAGCAGCTCGAGGCTACGGCGACCGACGGTGATGAACAGGTCGTCGTCGGCGATCTTGCGCAACCAGTTCGTCAGGTTGACCGAGGCCATCGTACCGACCGGGTTGACCTTGCCCACCAGCTCGATCCCGAGCACCTCGAGCGTGTACTTGGTGCCGGCCTTGCGAACGCTGACCGGCGGATAGATGCGGACCTGCTCGCCGGGCTCTTCGTTCGGCACGGGTTCGACCGGCGTTGGGGTCACCGGGGCCGGCGCGGGTGCGCTGCACGCGCACGCGAGCGTCACGACAGCGAG
>JACCYD010001540.1 GCA_013696695.1 Deltaproteobacteria bacterium
CCTCGAAGTCGATCCGTACTTCGTTCGCTATCGTGCACCTGGGGATCCCGAGACCCTGCTGGTAGCGCCGCTCCCCGAGGGGTTCTCTCCCGGCGAGCCCGTTCAGCCGGACTCGGAGATTCAGGTCTACCCACGCCCAGCGCCGACGCTGCGGAGCGCGTTCTCCGAGCCGAGCGCATACGCAGGCTCCTACAATCGCGTCGGCGGCGTACCGTCGTGGATCCAGCCACCGCGCGTGATTCGCTGCCCGCAGTGCGACGACGTCATGATGTTCATCGCGCAAGCGAGCGATCTTCCGGGCGAGTGGGCCGAGTTTCTGTTCGCGTTCGAATGCCGCCGCTGTCAGGTGGTTGCCACGACGCTCGAGCGAGGTTGAGCAGCGCGGGTTGACAACATTGCCGTTGGGCTATATAGCTACTTGGCAATGAACAACGAGGCCCGGCTGACTACGATGTTCTCGGCGCTCGCCGATCCGACGAGGAGGGCGATCCTGACGCGGCTTGCGCGGGGCGAGGCCACGGTCTCCGAGCTCGCCGAGCCCTTCGGCTTGCGCCAGCCCCCGATCTCGAAGCACCTGCGCATCCTCGAGGAGGCAGGCTTCATCCGTCAGGAGCGCGATGCGCAGCGGCGGCCGCGCAACCTGGTCGTCGGCGGTCCACTGAAGGATCTCGACGCGTGGCTCCGCCCGTTCCGGGAGCAATGGGAGCGGCGGTTCGACTCGCTGGAGTCGTTCTTGGCCACCAAGACCAAACGCACGGTGAAAAAAGGAGAACAGAAATGAGCACGGCACCTAGCAACACGACGATCGATCGCGCGACCTCCACGATCACGTTCCACCGGACGTTTGCTACGCGGCCCGAGGACGTCTTCGATGCGTGGACGCGACCAGCGGAGGTTGCCCTGTGGTGGGATCCGGGCGGCGCGCCACTCAGCGAGTGCGCGATCGACCTACGACCGGGTGGAGCCTTCAAGTTCGTGAACCGAGACGCGGGGCACAGTCCACCATTCGCCGGCGTGTACCGCGTGATCGAGCGCCCCACGTTGCTGGTGTTCGATGCGCTCGGCTCCGTAGGCACCGTGAAGCTCGAGGCCACCGGCGGAAGTACGCGCATGACGGTGACGATCCGCTGTGCGTCCACCGAGCATCTCGAGCAGTTCGTGAAGCTCGGAGTCGACGTCGGCACCGACCGGACGCTCGATAACCTCGTCGCGCACGTGACCAAGCAAGCGGCGTAGCCACTCCTTGCTCGGGGAGATGGGATACCGTCGGGCATGGCGGTAAAACCCGACGGCGCGCCTTCTGCCGGCGAGGCAGCCGCACAACGACGCTGGATGATCACCATCCTGATCACGGTCGTGTTTGGCGGCTTCGGTGCGGTGATGGCGTACCTCAGCTACGCCAACAGCAACCAGCCCTCGGATTCAACGCCGGGCGGGTCGAGCCCGAGCAGTTCACCCGCTGCATCGCCTGCTTCGGAGTCGAGCGACGACAAGGGCAAGCCCGACAAGGGCAAACCCGACAAGTAGCCGCGTGCGCGGTGTAGACCGTGCGCATAGCAGTCGCACGCGCCAAGCTTACAGGAACGTGAGGATCAGAAATCAGGACGGAACGGCATCGCGGTGGTGACGATCCTGCCGCGGTCCTCGTAGCGCGCGGCCACGCTGTTCAGCTCGAGATCGTCGAGGGAGAAGTACGGAAGGAGCTCCGTGACGTCGAGGATGGGTAGTTGTACCGGCAACCCGGGCATGTTCACGAGCAACCAGCTCGAGTCGGCGGCGACGAGCAAGGCGTCGATCTTCGCCCTCTCTCTGAGCGGCAGCTCGGCGGTGACCTCGATCGAAGCATCCACGAGCGCCATCCCCGAGATCCTGGGCGGCAGATCGCTGAACCCGAGCGTGAACGGCAGGCCATCAGTCACGTGTTGTTCGATGACGATCTCGCCGGTCTCGAACAACCCTTCGAAGAGATAGTGCGAGGCATCGGGCAGCCCCGCGGGAAGCCGGAGGGTTGCCGACACTGACGACGCAGGGCCATCGCCACCGAAGGTCACGAGGGCGATGGGTGTGGCGCCCACGAGCGCCTCGGCTTCGATGTTGAACCGCGAGAGATCCGAGCCGAGTCCCTCGACGGTCGCGAGCTCGTCGGTGAAATCGGTGCGCCAGTCGGCGACGACGCGGTTGGTTCCCTGGAGTGTGACTACTGGCAGCACCGAGTACGCGATGACCTCGTAACGCTCGTTCGTGGCCGTCGCGAGCACGTAGACCGAGCGCGTGTCGGCGCCACAGGACTGCGGCACGTCGATCGTGATCTCGGCGCCGGGAACGCCACGCGCCTCGAGGGTTCGATCACCGCACACGATCTGGATCTGGCACAGCCCCGCGTTGTCGGGCGTGCCCACGGTGCTGACAATGACCTGATGGAGGTCTCCCGAAGGCGGGTGCGGCAGCGGTCTGCCGTCGATCACGCGGTCGTCGGGCTGAATCCCGCCACGCGTGATCAGCTCGTTCCCGAGGCGCGGGCGGCGGTAGGTGACCATGCCGTCGGGCTCCATCGGCCCGACCGCGATGCCGGCGTCCGTCGTGGGGACGACCGCGAGTCGACTGCCGTCGGCGCCGTGGAACATCACCGGCCAGTCTGCGAGGGGAAGACCGTCGATCGTGTGGAGCTGCACCGACGCGATGCCGGCCGCGCTCGGCTCGCTGATCGTACAGCCGGAAAACAGTGCCACGGCACAGAGGCATCGCATGCTGCGCACCGCAGCATGAACCGCGCCAGCGAATCACGCGCGTGGATCCACGATCGCGGGGCTCGTGTCAGGAAGCTGGCGTCAGGACCTCGTCGGATAGGCGATTCATCGTCGGTCCTTGGGTAACCCGGCTACCCCTTGATGGTCAGCAGCGGCCACATCCGGGCGACGCGTCGCGCGACCTCGGCATCCTCGACGGTCTGGACGACCGGCGTGATGTCCTTGTACGCGTACGGCGCCTCTTCCTTGAGCCGGTCGTGGTACTCGGCGAGCACGTCGCGACGGAGTCGGACGTCCGGCGCGGTCGGATCGATCGGGGTCACGACACGCAGCCGCTCGAACGTCTCGTTGTACGTGCGCTCGTCGACGTGCCGCGACTTGCCACGCGACAGGCTTCGTCCGGCGCCGTGACACGCGCTGCACAGCGCCGCCTCGTTACCGGTACCTGCGAGCAAGTAGCTCGCCGCACCCATCGAGCCCGGAATGATCACGGGGTGCCCGGTGAATCGGAACGGGCTCGCGGTCAACGTCGCATCCGGGCCGAGAGCAGGGCAGGCACCCTTGCGGTGCAGATGCACGTTCGGCTCGCTCGAGTCCCAGATGAGATTATGAGGCGCGTCGTAGATCAACCGCGCCTCGACCTCGCGGCCGAGCACCTCCGACAGCACGCGCACGGTCATCAACCCGAGGAGCAGGCGATTGCCGAACGCGAAGTTCGCCGCGTTCCGCATCGCATCGAGATACTTCGCGCCGAGCGCCGCGTGCGGGCCCGACGTCGGGATGACATAGAAGCCGTGCTCGGGGTGCTTGAGCTCCTTGGGATAGAGATCGCGTGCGCGATCGAGGAAGTAGCTGCCCACCGGATGGCCGAGCCCGACCGACCCCGAGTGGGCCATGATCGCGATCGATCCCGCGCCGACACCCCACGAGTGCGCGGTGCCGCCGTCGAAGATCTCGTCGATCCGCTGGATCTCGACGAAGTGATTGCCGCCGCCGATCGAGCCGATCTGCGAATCGCGGCCATCGCGCGCGCCCGAGCTCGCGATGTAATCCGCGAATGCGAACACGCCGGTGGCGGGCAGCACGCCCTGGAAGTGCACGCGCGCGAGATCGGCCTCCTGCGCACGCGCGTCGTAGTAGCGCCAGATGCCGGTGCCGGCGTTGTCGTCGCGGGTCTCGTGAAGACCCCACAGGCCTTCGCGCAACAGCGCCTCGCGCTGGCGTGGCGACATCGGGATCTCCCGCTGCCCCTGAAAGAACACGCCGCGCAGCGGGCGATGCAGCGAATCGAGGTGAGGCGCGAGCTCGTCGTGCGTGATGTCGGTGACGAGCAGCCGCATGCCGCAGCAGACGTCGTTGCCGACGGCTTGCGGCACGACGAAGCCGCGCGCCTGCGCGACCGTGCCGACCGGGATGCCGCCGCCGCGATGAAAATCGGGCGTCAGCACGACTCGTTCGAGGCGACCGACCTCGTCGCCCCAGAACGGCGCGATCGTGCCCGCGCGTTCGCGCTGCCCGATGGTCTCGATCGTGCCCTGGAGATCGACGAAGGCGAGCGCCTGCTCGACCGCCTCGAGCTCGATCGGGACATCATGATTTGCGAACAGCGTGACGGGCACGCCGTGAGGATTGGGAATGTTCGAACGCGTCTCGTCCACGCGATGGACGAGCGAGTCCAGCTTGGTAACCGACATGGTGGGGTGCTCCAGAACTCCGAAAATGGAAGTTTGCACCGACGTTTCAAGACGTCGGCAGGTAGCATCCGCGGTCACGCAGCAGGTCGTGAGGCAGGTAGCGGCAAGCACTCTACGGGGATCCGCCCCGCTGTCGAGTCCGGACTTGGAAGTCGGCGAATCATCAGTAGTCGTGGTTGCGGTCGTTCCAGCGGCGAGGGTCGAAACGCAACTCGAAGCCCAGCGACACGAACACCGCGCGATAATCGAAGTTGTCGGGACTGACGCCGAGCCGCGCGTGGAGGCGGACGTGGCCGGCGATCTCGCTGTCCTGTACGCCCCACCCCAACGAGAGATCGGCGATCGGTCCGCTGCCCGCGGTGGTCGGCGTCAGCATCGCGGCATGCTGGTAGCCCGCCATCACGGTCGAGAACAAACCGGTGCGCTTCCGAGGGCCTGCCTTCTCTCCATGATCGATTCGCACGCCGGCGAGCGCGGCCTGCGCGATCGTGCGCTCGCGATTGTTTCCCGGGTACAGCAGAATGTCGGCGTGCGTGCCGATGTCGAAGCGGCGCGACACGTGCCACCACAGCTCGATCCCGAAGCCGGTCGCGAGATAGCCGAGCGGCGAGGCGATGCCGATGCCGCCGATCGGTAGCTCGAAGCCGAGCGCGAGCCTCGTCGATCGCGCGTCGTCGGAGCAGCGCTCGAGGTCGGTGAACGGCGGCACGCTGCCGACCGCGGCGCCGACATGCACGACCGCGAGCGTCGCACCGCTGGCATCGCCGAAGCCCTGGATCACTCGCACGCCGGTGCGAAATCCGGCGAGCTGGAGCCCGAGATCGAACCCCGCGGCCACGCCATCCTCGCCGGGTTGCGAGCTGGTGGCGAGCACGCCACCGAGCACGTCGAGCCGCACCGAGCGCGTCCACTTCTCGAACCCCGTGGCGTCGAGCACGAACGATGGACCGGCGAGCGCCGAGAACCGCGTCACCGAACCGGTCGCTTCGTCGTCGGTGCCGTCGCCATTCATGTCGGTGGCCGCATCGCGACCGGCGAAGTGATCGGCACGTACGACGAGGCCGTAGCGCCGCCGGAGCGCGAGCCGCGCCGCGATCCCGAGCGACCACGTGCGGCCATCGTTCGGCAGGTCACTGCGATCCCATCCGGTGCCCCAGTCGAGGCCGAGGCCGATCGGCGTCGAGCGTTTGCGCGTGAGGTGACGGCACTCGGGCAACGGCTTCCCTACGTCGGCGCGTTTCGGATCGGGGTCGGGAAGATCGACTTCGCAACGCTCGGCGAGGCAGGTCAGCGATCGCAACGTGACCACCGAGCATTGCGCATCCGCGTCGCGGCACAGCGCCGCGGCGATCTGCGAAAGCTCGATGTCGTCGAGCGCGCCGAGCCGACCGAGGACGGGTGTCTGCGCGCGCAGGTCGACGATCCTCGCGTATTGCTCCGAGGGCAGTGGGTTGGAGAGCGTGAGGGAGGCGAGCAGCGGCCCGTGCGTACGGACCGTGTCGAGTGCGAAGCGACCGATCAGTGCATCGCCGCGATCGCAGGGCTCGCAGCGCTCCGGGTTCGGTTGCGCTGTCGCGGTCGAAGCGAGCACGCACGTGATCACGAATCCAAGGCCCCGCACTAGCGCACTTCGAATCCGAGCTCGACGATCACCGCGGTGCCACGCACGTCGTCGGTCAACGCCTGTTGCAGCCGCACGCCGAGCGTCGCCGGCAGTGCGCGCGGGAGGAGCTCGAGCGCGACGTCGGCCGAGACATTGACGCGGTTCCACGCCGACATCGGACCATAGCCGTATCGAAACTCGAAGCGCGGCCCGATCGCACCGGCGAACTCCAGCCGACGCGTCGCGAACAGTCGCTTGCTGACGGCGAACGCGGGTGCGAACGCGTTGACCTGATCGCCCTCGTCGTCGCGCTGGGTGTAATCGAGACGCGCGATGAATGCCGCGCCGTCGTCGATGCCCCACATTCGCATGATGCCGAAGTCGAGCAGTGCGCTCGACGTACCGGCGATGTCGACGCCGACGCCGAACCGGAAGCCGAGCCGACGCTCCTCGCCGACGATGTCCTTCGAGGTGGGCTTTCTGCCCTCTTCCTCGCGAAACACTTCCTCGACGCCGCGTTTCTCGTCGGCATCGACCTGCTCGACGAGACCGGCGATGTATGTGGCGCGCTTGGGAGTGCGCTTGGCGATCACCGCCAGCTCGATGCGCGCGCGCACGAACTCCTTGCGCTTGCTGAACGAGCGCGCCAACGCAACGCCGAGTCCGTCGTCGGTAGGCACGCGGCGATAGAGCTCGACGAGCGTATCGTGATGCTGGTGGCTCTGGATGCGGGCATGATGCGCGACCAGCAGATAGCCCGCCGCGATGTCCCCGCGCTGGAACGCGAACCGCCAGCGTCCGAGCGCCGTGATGAGCTTCTCGTTTGCCGGCGTGCTCGCGCGGCGCCGGCGAAGCAGCTCCTCGGAATCCTGCCACTTCTCGTCGAATCGGCCGAGGGCACGCACCAGCTCGAAGCGCGTGCGCGATCCCTCCGCGTCGGGCGCGACCCCGATCAGGGCGACGCCGCGCTTCGCATCGGACACCGCGGCCGCGTTGCGACCGAGCTCTGCGTTCGCCCGTGCGCGGCCACGCCAGGCCTCGGGCTTGGTGCCGTCGAGCTCGATCGCGCTGGTGTACGCAACCGCGGCCTGATCCCAGATGCTGTGCATCGCGAAGATCTCCGCGAGCCGCAGCGGCGTGGTGGCGCTCTTGATCTTTCCGACCCGCTGCCATGCCGCGATTGCCTTCGCCCGGTGCTCGGCACGCCAGTACGCCTCGCCGAGAGCGACCGCGTGGTCGGCTTCGTTCGGCTCGAGGTTGGCGACGACCTCGCGCTCGGCGAGCTCGCGGTCTCGCTCGTCCCACTGCGCGTAGAGATCGATCAGCGCGAGATGTACACCGACATCCTTCGGCACGCGCTTGGTCAAGCGATCGAGCGTGGCCATCGCCTTGTCGCGATCTTGCTCGTTCTCGCGATACCGCTTCGCGAGGTCGATCTGGAGGTTCGCATCACCGGGTGCGATGCGCGCGGCTGCTTCGTGCTGCGCGAGCGCGCGAGACGGCTTCAGCTTGTCGAGCAGCTTGATCAACTTGCGCTGCGTCTCGACCTCCGTCGGTGCCTTGGCGACGGCGCGCTGGTACGCGACGAGTGCGCGCTCGTCGGCCGCTCGATCGCGATAGAGATCGCCGAGGATGTCCCACTCGTAGTGACCGCGGGCGCGCTCGGGCCAGCGCTTCTCGAGGAGCTCGGTCGCTGCCGCGAGCTGGCCGCGCTTGCGCTCCGCCTCGATGATGCGCGGCACGATCTCGCGCCGGAGATAGGAGGTGCGCGGCGCCTTGTCGAGCGTGGTCACCCACTGCGCGATCGCATCGTCGATGCGACCCATCCGTTCGAGGGCGACCCCTCGGTTGATCATCGCGGTGACCCGGCGTTCCGGATCGCGGGCGAGCAGCGATTCTGCTTTGATGAAGCTATCGATCGCCAGCGCGGCCTGGTTCGCAGCGAGCTGTGCGCTGCCGCGATCGAGCCACAGCTGGCCATCCTTCGGTGCGAGCGCGATCAGATCCGCATACGCCGCGTCCACGGTCTTCGGATCGTTCGCGCTCCTCGCGGCGCCGATCAACTTGACGAGCGCGGCGCGCTTGGCAGCTGGCGAGCGCGCGTGGGTGACGGCGTGCTGGAACGCGGTGCGCGCGGCCTTGGGCTCGAGCGTGATCTCGCCGAGCGCGAGCCAGCCACGGCCGTCCGCGGGATTCGCTGCGAGCGCGCGATCCCACAGCGCGATCGCCGCCGGTCGATTCGCCCGTGCCATCCGCGCGAGCACGACCAGGGTTGCCCAGTCGTTCTGCGCTCCCTCGAGCCGCGCGCGATACTCGAGATCGAGCTGGCCGACGGTTCGATGGCGCTGGTAGAGCGCGAGCAGGCGCCCGAGCGCGACGTCGTGCGGATCGCGCGCGAGGATCGCCTTGTAACGGCCGACCACCACCGGATCGAACGGGTTGCGTCGAACGCCCCAGTCATCTGCGCGGGCCGAGGCGCAGAGCAGGCAGATCGTCACGACCACGACCCATCTCATGCGGTCGGTAGACGATGCCTTCCAAGCGGCGGTTGCACCACTGGAAACTTTGGCAGGGCGCAGGGCGGCTAGTTGACAGAGCGGTAGAACACGACGATCGAGATGCAGTGGTACGAGGAATCACTCGACTGCGAGACCACCATCTCGGTGACCTCGCGCTTGGGGTTCTCCGAGATCCACGACGTGACCTTCTCGCCGAGTTGGGCCCGGTCTCCGAACATCGTCGCGGAGAAAATCTTCACACCGTTAAAGGCGCTCCGACTCAGCACCACGTTTCCAATTGCAGGCGTAGCGCTCATGGACAGACGGTACCTTGAAACAACCCACAGCGCCCGTCCGCCCGGAGTGTAGTTTTCGTTCGCAGCACAACCTCTGCCCATCTAACTTGTCGGGATCACATGGACTGAGAGGAACTCTCAGAAGTGGGCGCCGACGGCGAGCTGCACGATGAGCGGAGCGATCTACGCGCTCAGCGCGGCGTCGCCAGCCTCGAGTCGATCCGAGCGTCGCGGATGACACTCATCCGATTGAGCGCTTCGTGCAGGGCTCGACGTCATCGGGATCGCCTTCGGCGTCACCGAGAAGTTCTCGATCTTCGCGTTGACCTTCATGCCGGGCACGTACTTGACGTCGAGGCGCGCGGAGAACCGCTTCTGCAGCGAGAGGTCGTCGGACTCTTCGCCGTCGGAGACGTCGAGCTTCGCGCTAGCGGGCTTCGGCGTCGGCTTTGCCGGCTAGGGGGCGTGCCTAATTGGACGTAGTCGTGGTGGTCGTGGTCGTGGTCGTGGTCGTGGTCGTGAACCTTGACGGCGACGGCAACGGCGACGTGGCCGTTCAATCGTCAAAACATCTTGGTGAGCATCGAGACGACGG
>JACCYD010000047.1 GCA_013696695.1 Deltaproteobacteria bacterium
CGACGGCGCGCGCGGGCAGGCCCTGCCGGAAGTACAGATACGCGAGTCGCGTCAGCGCAGGGAAATAGGCGGGCTGCAACTCGACGACGGCCTCGTACTCGTCGACGGCTTCGGGATAGCGGGACGCGCGCTGCAACATGTTCGCGAGCATGAAGTGAAGCTTCGGGCTCGACGGATCGCCGACCAGCGCACCACGCAGGCGCGCGATCGCGCCCTCGATGTCGCCGACGTGATAGCGACCGAGTGCGTCGGCGAGCAGCGCCTCGTGATCGGCGCGTTCCTCGCCAGATAGATCGCGCAGCAGACGATGCAGCCGCCGCGTGTCGAGCGGCTTCTCGAGATAGCCGTCGGAGCCCGCGCGCTGCAACAGATCGTCGGGGATCTGACCCGAGTCGACGACGCTGGTCGTCACGACCACGCGCGTCCGCGCCAGCCGGCGGCTGCGCTTCACCGCCCGACACATCTTCAAGCCATCGAGCTCCGGCGTCGCGACGTCGGCGAACACGATGTCGAACGCCATCTGCGTCAGCAGATCGATCGCCTGACTGCCCGACGACGCGGCCTGACACAGATAACCGAGCCGCTCGAGCTCGGCGACCAGCTGGATGCGCCCCGGCGGATCGGGATCGACGACGAGCGCGTGCGGGGCCCCACCGGGAGTCAGCTCGCCGTCGGGCCCGCGATCGAGCTCGGCGGCCACGATCTCGATGCGCTCCTCGCCATCTGGCTCGTCCTGACGCGCGGTCGTCACCGTGGTCGAGTGCCAATCACCCGTCAGCGAGGTGATCGAGCTGCAGGAGATGTGCTCCTCGGGCAGCTCGTCCTGGCGCTCGATCGCCCGCGCCGCTTCTTCGGCCAGTGCGCGCTGCGCGTGGCGATGTTCGTCCTCGCCGCCGTCGGGATGGACGACCGCGAGCCCGGGCTTGCTGCGATCCGCTTCGGGACCTGCGAGGTACCGCTCGCCGTCTTTCCACATCCGGAAGCCGACACGGATCGTGCGCGCGAGCGTGATGTCGAGCGCGATCCGGAGCTCGACGTTCTTGTTGCGACCCGCACCGAGCTCGCGCGCCGGCACGATCGCGTCTTCGGGACGCGCCGCCGCGATCACCATCGTGGTCGCGTCCTCGTAGACCAGGATCGCGGAGAAGATCCGCGCCCACTCGAGCGACACGTGCTCGAGCACCTCGAGCCGGATCGTCGACTCGTCGAGCACGATCGCGGGCCAGCCGGTCTGGGCCGACAGCGCGGTACAGAGTTGGCGCTCGCTCGCGTAGCCAAGGGCGTAGAGCTCGCTGGCGACGGGATGGCGCCCGCTCTGGCGTGCGAGGGCGTCCGACAAGGCGCTCGCGTCGATCACCCCCTGGTGGATCAAGATCTGACCGATCGAGCCTCGCACCGGTGGAAAGCCTATCAGAGGCGGTAGATCGGCACCTTTTTAACTCCTTGAAATCTCGTGCAGCCCCGGCCATGCCAGTCGCCGGACGGATCTTTACTCTGGCGATCTGCGAGAGCGTTGATATCCTCCGCTGCCCGTTGGGAAACCGCCGAAAGCTCGCCGACAAAACGGCGATTTCGCATGAGATCACGGTGTGACAGCTTGGCGCATGCCCAACGATGAATAAAATTTCAGTTTTGGTGAACAACCAGAGAAAACCAAACCGGTTTTGGTTCAGTTTGTAGCGGTGGTGACGAGTGGTCCCTGCATTGCTCTTGATGCGGCCGCCTCTTCGCCACGAATACCTCAGGAGACCTAATGAATAACAACTTCAAAATCGGCGAGAAAGCCGTCTATCCCGCCCACGGTGTCGCCGAGGTCATCGGGATCGAGAACAAGGAGATCAACACCACGGTGTGCTCCTTCTACGTTTTGAAGGTGCTCGCCACGGGGATGCAGATCCTCGTGCCGAAGGAGAAGGCTGATCAAGTGGGCCTCCGCCCCGTCGCCACTCCGTCGGAGATCGAGGAAGTGTTCGACATCCTCCGCGAGAAGGACGTCCACATCGACAAGCAGACGTGGAACCGCCGCTATCGCGGGTTCATGGAGAAGATCAAGACCGGCTCGCTGTTCGACGTCGCCGAGGTCTATCGCGATCTCTACCGCCTGAAGTCGTCGAAGGTGCTGTCGTTCGGCGAGCGCAAGATGCTCGACAACGCGAAGCAGCTCATCGTCAAGGAGCTCGCCGTCGCCAAGAAGTGGGACGAGGGCAAGGTCGAGGCAGAGCTCGAAAAAGCCTGCGCCTGATTTCACGCGCGCGATCGACGAGAGTTCCGAGGCATCGGAGCTCTTTGCAGTTTCGGCACGTACGACGCGAAAGGCGATGCTTTACGCCCGTCGAGGGCCTGTGCTACGGAGTCCCCTAATGCAGGTTCACGTAGCGCGCGCAGAGATCTGGACGATGCCCGTCGACGCGATCGTCAACCCCGCGAACTCGCTAGGCATCATGGGCGGCGGTATCGGCGGCGCGCTTCGCCGTCAGGGCGGTGACGTGATCCAGCAGGCCGCGATGCAGGCGGCACCGATCGCCGTTGGCGCCGCGCTCGTGACGACCGCCGGTCAGCTCCCCGCGAAGAACGTCATCCACGTTCCGACGATGGAAGAGCCCGGCATGACGATCGGCGCCGAGAACGTTCGCCGCGCCGCACGCGCCGCGCTGATCGCGGCCGACCGCAACAACTTCAAGGTCATCGCCATCCCGGGCATCGGCACCGACCTCGGCAACGTGCCGGTCGACGAGGCTGCCCGCGCGATCGTCGAGGAGATCCGCGCGCACCGGCGGCCGAACCCCGAGACGATCTATCTCGTCGACATGAACGAGAACATGGTGTTCGCTCTCGAAGACGCGCTCCGCAACGCGCAAGCGAACCTGTGATCCAGCAGAAGCTCGTCACGCTCTACCTCGACAGCGAGGCGTACGAAGGCGAAGGCTTCAAGGCGCTGTTCAACACGAACAAGGCCAGCAAGCACGGCCACGTCGAGGAGCACCTGAAGGACGAGCTGACCAAGGGCTGGCGAATCGTCTCGCTCGCCGCGATCGGTGGCGGCGCGCAGAATGCGCGCGGCTGGTTCGCGATCGTTCTCGAGAAGTAGGTCGGTCCGGCTGTTGAGCGCGACGATCGATCTTCGCATCGTGTCCGCTGGTCGGACGAGCGGTCCGGGATCGAGCCGGACTCGGACAAGGCGCGCGTGTGATTTCACCGCGTTTGGGCGGCATCGGAGTTGCTGAGCTCGAGTGCTACGATGTCTGCCGTGAGCTCGACGATCCCACCGAAGAAGCGCGCAACGGTCGCGGAGCTCGTCGCTCGCCTCGAGACCGAGAACGAGCACCTCGAGATCATCGACGGCGAGATCGTCGAGAAGGCGGGGGCCGGTGACATGAACGAGGCTTCCGGACCGTCGCACGGGCGCGCGATGATCAAGATCGGCGAAGTGGTCGGTCCCTTCGATCGCAAGCCCGGTAGTTCCCGAGGGCCAGGTGGCTGGTGGCTGTTCACCGACCTCCACGTCGGCTATCCGAGCGGTGACGTGTACGCCCACGACCTGTCTGGCTTCCGTAGGGATTCCCACCCCGAACGCCCGGCGAGCTTCCCGGTGATGGCACGCCCGGATTGGGCGTGCGAGATCATCTCGAACAAGAAGCGCGATCTGGTGATCAAGCCGACGACGCTGCACGCTGCCGAAGTGCCGCACTACTGGGTACTCGACGCGAACGAGAAGCTGCTGATCGTCCACCGTTGGTCAGCCGAGGGTTACGTCGTGGTGCTACGCGCGGCTGACGGCGACACCGTGCGCGCCGAGCCGTTCGACGCGATCGAGATCCACGTGTCCGAGTTGTTTGGCGACGACTAGGGCGCGACAGTTCGCCACGGGGTTCGCCGGGTTTCGGTCGACTAAGCGCGCGATCACCCTCGTAAATAGCCCGGCCGGCGCGTTGACCGCCCCCAGCCGGTTCATATACTCGGCTCGCTTTGCAGCTCCAGGCATATATGCCCGCCGGTGTGGCGATCGTGTTCGCGCTCGCGTTTTGCGGGCTGTTCACGGCGCTCGCCATGTTCATCGGCCCCAAGGCCACCAACCCCGAAAAGCTCAAGCCATTCGAATGTGGTAGCGAGCCGATCGGAACGCCTCGTGGGCGTTACTCGGTGAAGTTCTACCAGGTCGCCATCCTGTTCCTGGTGTTCGACATCGAAGCAGCGTTCATGTACCCGTGGGCGGTTCTCTACAATCAACTCTCGCGAAGCCCGACGGGCGCCGTCAGCATCTTTGGGTTTGCCGAGATGCTGATCTTCGTCGCGATTTTGGTGGTAGCCCTCGCATACGTCTGGAGAAAGAAGGCGATCGGATGGGAGTAGAGCTGACCACCACCCGCCTCGAGGATGCTGCGAAGTGGGCCAAACAATCCAAGCTGGAACGCGTCACCAACTGGGGTCGCAAGTTCTCGCTGTTCTCTTACCCGTTCGTGACTGCGTGCTGCGGCATGGAGTTCATGAGCGTCGCTGGGCCGAAGTACGACCTCGCGCGGTTCGGCGCCGAGTTTCCGCGGTTCTCGCCGCGCCAGAGTGACCTGCTGATGATCGTCGGCACGATCACCGAGAAGCAGGGCCCCGCGCTGAAGCGCGTGTTCGAGCAGATGGCCGAGCCCAAGTGGGTGATCGCGTTCGGCGTCTGCGCGTCGACCGGCGGCTTCTATCAGAACTATCACGCGATGCCCGGCGCCGATCAGGTGATTCCGGTCGACGTCTACATCCCGGGATGCCCGCCGCGGCCCGAGCAAGTGCTCGACGGCGTCATCATGCTGATGGAGCGCATCCAGAGCGGTCGCGGTCACAGCCAGCTGCGCACCAAGCGCGACGAGATCCTCGCGGCGCGAGCGGCAGACGAGGAGTAGAGAAGCCATGTCGCAGAAAGTTCTCGACGCGCTCAAGGCCTCGCACGCGTCGGCGGTGGAGCACACCGAGACGCAATTCGGAGACGAGATCGCGTGGATCAAGCGCGATTCGCTGCTCGTCGTCGCGACCTGGCTGAAGACCGATCCCGCGATGCTGTTCGATGCACCGGTGTTCGTGACCTGTGTCGATC
>JACCYD010000048.1 GCA_013696695.1 Deltaproteobacteria bacterium
GCGCAGACGTCGCACGCGTCCCCGCTCCACGCGAGCTATCGCGCGAACTGGGCCTCGCTCGAGCCGGTCAAGGCGAAGTCGACGCTCGCGTCGGCGATCCAGATCGGCAACCCGGTGAGCTTCGCGAAGGCGGTGCGCGCGCTCAAGGCGTTCGACGGCGTCGTCGAGGTCGCCACCGAGGCCGAGCTCGCGGATGCGTCGGCACACGCCGATCTCGATGGCCTGTTCACGTGCCCCCACACCGGCGTCGCGCTCGCCGCCCTCACCAAGCTCGCGGCGCGCGGCGAGGTCCGTCGCGATCACGAGGTCGTGGTGGTCTCGACGGCGAGCGGCCTCAAGTTCGCCGACTTCAAGGTCGGCTATCACGAGGCCACGCACGCCGACGTGCCAGCTCCGCGATATCGCAACGTTCCCGTCGAGCTTCCCGAGCGCTATGACGCGGTGCGCGACGCGCTGCATCGCGGCCTCGAAGAATCAGCCTGACCGTCCGGAACTTTTCTCGGCGTCGCGGGTGATACCGCTTCGAGATGCCCGCTGCTGCCAGGTCCACGCGCGATCAGCTCGACCAGCTGACGCTCAAGCGTGCGCAGCGGGGTGACGAGCGCGCGTGGCGCGATCTGATCGAGCGCTATCAGCAGCCGGTGCACTCGTTGGTCTGGCGGTTGTTCGCCGGCCGCGCGCGCCATCGCGTCGAGGATCTCGTACAGGAGACGTTCGTGCGCGTGCTCGAGGCGCTGCCGGAGTTCGATCCTGCGGGCACGGCCACGCTGTCGACCTGGATCCTGACGATCGCGACGCGCCTCGCGCTCAACGAATTGCGCAAGGTCGAGCCGCGGCTCGACGTGCAGGTCGAGAGCGTCGAGCGCGCGGATGTCACCGCGGAGCGCAAGCAGCTCGCGCGCGCGATCGGCGAGGCCGTCGCCGAGCTCCCCGATGCGCAGCGCGCCGCGTTCGTGCTTCGCGAGTATCACGGGCTCGAGTACGCGGAGATCGCGAGTGTGCTCGAGCTCGATCTCAACACGGTCAAGTCGCGCCTGAATCGGGCGCGCGCGGCACTGCGAGCCAGGCTCGCACCGGTGAGGACGGCATGAGCAACGAAGACGACGAGGGCGTCGGCTTCGATCTGTCCGCATGGGAGGCACCACCTCCCCGCGCAGGTCTCGCCGACGATGTCGTTTCGCGACTGGAGTCGCGGATGGTAGGCGCGCGCGTTCGTGCGCCCGAGGCAGCGGTCGCCGTCGAGCCGGAGCCACCGAGTCGCAAGCGGTGGTGGATCGCGGGCGGTGTTGCCGCCGCCGTTGCGGCGATCACCGCGATGGCGTTCGGCCTGCGCTCGTCGGGTGTCGAGTCGAGCACGGGTGCGGTCGCGACGGCGAAGCCTTCACATCTCGAGCTCGGTGGCACGGCCGTCGATCTCGAAGCGAACACCGATGTGTGGTGGGTGCGCGACGGCAAGCGCGTCGTCGCGATGCAGCCGCGCGGCACCGCCATGTGGAAGGTGCCGGCGGCGGACGAGCTGGTGATCAACGCCGGAGCCACGGTGGCTTCGGTGAGTGCGTCGGGCGCGAGCCTGCGCGTGGAGGTCGAGATGAACCTGTCGGATGCTCGCTTGATCGGAACGAGTGCGGTGACTGCTGCGGCGGTCGCCTTGGTGACAGTGATCGTCTACGAGGGTCAGGTGCGGGTGACCAGCGCCGACAAGACCGTCGAGGTCGCGGCGGGCAGCACCGTCGAGATCACGCCGAACAAGCCGCCGGTCGAGCCGGATCGGATCGCCGGGCTCGAGAAGCGCCTGCAATCCGAGATCAACTTCCTCAAGCTCGAGAACGAGCTGCTGCGGAAGCAGGTCGCGGGAACGATCCCCAAGAACCCTGACGTGCCGCAGCCCGGCGAGCTCGCGGCGTTTCACGCTGTGATGGCAACGCTGGTGCCGGCGATGCGTCGCTGCGGCAAGGGCACCGGACTCGACGATCACTTCGATCTCGAGATCGTGCTCCACCCCAACAAGACCACCGTGCTCGGGTGGAATGTGGAGGATCTGCCGGAGCGCTTCGCGAAGTGCGTCGACGACGTCGTCGTGAAGGCGAAATTTCCGGCGACGCTGGCCGGCAGCTTCGACTACACGCTCGCGGTCGATGACAAGGTCGCGACGGCGCGGCGCGTTCCCACGCCGGACCCGAAGTCGACCAATGAC
>JACCYD010000142.1 GCA_013696695.1 Deltaproteobacteria bacterium
TGCCGAGCCAGTCCCAGACCTCATCGTCGACGAGCTGGAAGCCGGTGGCCGACAGCAACGTCGCGCCGCGCGCCGAACGGCCGTCGAACACGAACGCGTCGTCGGGAACACCCGGCACCGGCTCGGCGATCTTGACCAGCGGTCCGAGGTCGAGCACCGCGTGATGATCTGCATCGACCAGCAGCGCACGCCCGTGGTCCGGTGGCTTGGCGATCGCCGGCACCGGCTCGCGACCGTGTCCCATCCAGCGCTCGGCGCCGCCCGCGGCTCCGACGATCAATGGATAGGTCGCGAAGAAGTCGACGGCCTCGAGCACGGTCGCCAGATCCGCGAGCGCGGATGCGAGCAGGCGACCCTCGGCCTCGTCGTCCGCACCTGGTGGTTCGGCGATCGCTCGCGCCAACGCGCGCAGGGTTTGGCGGCCGGGCCGGACGCCGAGCGCTAAGTCGACGAGCTCGGGCACCGGGAACGCATCGCGCATGCCGCGGAAGCCGGCGCACAGACAGCTCGCGAGATCGATCCATTCGCGATCGTCGAGCCGCTGACGCCGGAGATCGAACAACAAGTCCTTGGCGTCGTCGAGCGGCACCGCGGCGGCAGCGAACCGCCCACGCGCCGCGAGCGCGATCGCGCCCGTATAGCGCACGATCGCTCGAACCGTGCGGGCGATCGCGAGTCGCAATTGCTGCTCGGTACGCGCGTGCTGGACCCCGGCGATCGCGGCGGAGATCGGTCGCGGCATGGTCGTCAACGCTGCCTCGACGCTCGCGGGTAACGGCGGCAGCGAGCGCGTTCCGGCGGTCCGGGTGGCCTCGCGAAGAGCGGCCCCGAATTCGAGCGCGCTCGCGTACCGCTCGCCGGGGCGCTTGGCCAATGCCTTCGCGAGCACCTGGTCGAGCTTCGGCGGAAGGTCGCCTCCGAGTTTCGGCACCGGCTCCTCGGCGTGCAGGGTCGCGAGCTGCGGGATCTCGGGTGCGGAGAACGGCGGACGACCGGTCAGACACTCGAACGCGAGCACACCGAGCGCGTAGACATCCGAGCTCGCGTGGACCTCGGCGCTGCCCTCCCAACGTTCGGGCGCCATGTAGAGCGGCGAGCCGACGATCGCGTCGTCTCGGGTTAGCCGATCGGTGCGCGAGATCACCGCGGTGTCAGCGAGCCCATCGCCGGGGATCACCGGACTCGGCGACTCGGGACCATCGTCGAGTCGGACCGCGATCCCGAGGTCGAGCAACTTCGGCAGCAGCTTGCCCGCACGCGACAACACCATCACGTTCGCCGGCTTGATGTCGCGATGGATGATGCCGCGCTCGTGGACTGCCGCGACCACCTCGCAGAGGCGGTCGACCAGGCCGATGCAGCGCTCGAGCGGAATCGCGCCTTCGAGCTTGAGCAGCGTCGCGAGCGGCGTGCCGCGCACATACTCCATCGCGATCCACAGCACGCCATCGGACTCGGCGCCGCACGCGTAGATGTGCGCCGCGTATGGGTGATCGATCGCGCACGCGAGCTTGCCCTCGCGCAGGAACCGCTTGACGGCAACGTCGCTCGCGCCGTGTCGCGCGTGAAGAATCTTGATCACCGCCTCGCGATCGAGCGTGCGCTGGGTCGCGCGGTAGACCTCGCCGAACCCGCCCTCGCCGATCTTGTCGCCGAGCGTGAACTCGCCGAGCTCGCGCCCCACGCGCTTGGTTGGCTCCGCAACGCCCGTCACGGAGGCGAGGGTAGCTCACCTGTTACAGGCGGCGGTAGCTCTCGAGATCGAGCTCGTAGCGCTGGATCCAGCGATGGATCTGCATGCGGGCCTTTCCCATGTCGCGCGCGACTGCTGCGACTTGGCCCTTGTGCGCGGTCAACAGCTCGACGAGCCGAGCCTTGCGACCTTCCTCTGACTCGACGGCTGGCTCGTCGTCCTCGTCACGCTCCCCCACGACCTCGCGCGGCTCGCTCTGCAGGATCTCGGGCAAGTGCTCGAGATCGATCTCGGCACCGCCCGGGGCGATCGCCACCGCGAGTCGCAGGGCCTTCTCGAGCTCGCGAACATTGCGCGAGAACGGATGCGTGAACAGCGCGCGGGCGGCGAGCCGGGAAAACCGGAGCGCCGTCTGGTCCGGCGCGATCCGGCGCAGAACGGAGGCGATGATCAGCCCCAGATCTTCGCGGCGGCCGCGCAACGGCTCGAGACGGACGGTCAAGCCGGCGAGCCGCGCGTAGAGATCCGACCTGAATGCCGTCTTCTCGACGAGCGCCTCCAGCGGGCGATGGGTCGCGGTGACGACACGCGCATCGATCTGGATCGGCCGCACGCCGCCGATCGGCGTGACCTCGTTCTCCTGAACGACGCGCAACAACGCGACCTGCGCCGCCGGCGGGAGCTCGCCGAGCTCGTCGAGGAAGATCGTGCCGCCATCGGCCGCGCGAAACAGGCCCGGGCGATCTTCGGTCGCCCCCGAGAACGCGCCCTTCTTGATGCCGAACAGCTCGCTCTCGATCAGGGTCGCCGGAATCGCTCCGCAGTTGACGGCGATGAACGCCCCCTTGCGACCCGACAGCCGGTGCAGCGCGCGAGCGACCACTTCCTTGCCGGTGCCGGTCTCGCCGAGGATGACGACCGAGAGTGTCGATCCGGCGACGCGCGCGAGCATCTCGAACTGGCGCGCGAGCGACGGGTTGAACGTTGTCAACGCGAGCCCGTTGGTATCGCGGGCGATCGTGAGTGGTTCGGAGCCGAGATTCGGCGGCATCGAGTCGTGGAACACGAAGAACGTGTGACCGATCTCGATCACCGTGCCGTGCACCAGCGACGCTGGCGACGTCAGTGGCCGGCCGTCGACGGTGGTGCCGTTCTTCGATCCCGCGTCCTCGACGATCCAGCCGCCGTCGCGCCGGGTGATCCGGGCGTGGTTCGTCGACATGCCGTTGTCGGGCACGCGGATCTCGAGGCCGGTGCCGGTGATCGTGGCGATCAGGTCGCCGCGGCCGATCACGATCGAGGTCGCGGCGCCGAAATAGATCCGCGCCGGTGGATCGAGAGGCGCATCGCAACGAAACGCGCGGACCAGGCAGGGCACCCCGGCGACCGCGACACGCGCGCCGTCGTGAATGGAAACCGTCGCCATCGCCGCATACTACGCAGCCGGTTCGAGCAGCGGCAAGAGTTGCCGGTACATGGGCGGAACAGCAACTGCCGGTACTGTGCTCGCAGGCGTCCCCGCGCGCGAACCGCGTGCACCGGCACGATCGCCAAGTGGCGGCACACAGAGAGCCTGAGCTCGCAATCGGATGACGACGACGACGGGCTCGAGCCACCGGCAGTCTCGAACGCCGCCGGACGGTCTCGAGTTGGCGTTCGGGCGAGTCCGACTTCCATGCCCCCAGACCAGCGGTGCCCTGCGCCCACCTCCCGGTGTCTCTACGACTTGAAGACCGAACGGCTCGATTCAACAATTGATCGATTGCCGAAGGCACCTGAGCGCGAGAGTCGCGTCGTGCGGCAGGCAGCATCGAAAGCGAAGGGGCATGGGCCAGCCTTGGGCTTGGGCGGCGGGGCTTCTCTGGCGTCAGAGGGATGCACGCATGATCACGCGGCTCCGGATTTTGGGCGCCTTCGGCGCGGGGCCAGGCACTTCGTAGACCGAGATCAACCCGCGCTTCATCCAGCCTTCGCGAAGCAGCCAGGTCTTCGGCAGCCAGGTGACCAGCGGCAGATACGTCGCCGGCGCGCGATACAGCAGTCCGATATCGGAACGCTCTTTCCAGCCAAAGTGAGCGCCGCTTGAAAACGGATCGACCTTCCAGCGACGCGCATGCTGTGCGCGGTCCTCTTCGTGGCGCCGCCAGTTGTTCAACACGTAGCAAATGGCGTGGCGAACGGCGCG
>JACCYD010000148.1 GCA_013696695.1 Deltaproteobacteria bacterium
CCTCGTACGCGGCGAGGCCATTCGTGATGAATTCCATCGGCCAGACGGCTTCGTCGCCGCCGAGCTTCTTGACCGCGCGGGTCGTCGACAGATTTTGCAGCGGCTGGATGCCGGAGTTGATGATCTCGGCGAGCGCGCGAGCGCGGGCGCGCGCGTAGAGATCCTGTGGAAGGATCGGGACCGCCGGGAATCGCTCTTCGAGATACTCGAGGATCGGTAGCGACTGGTCGATCGCGCGCACCATGCCGTCGTCTTCGGTGATCTCGAGCGTCGGCACCTGCGCGCTCGGATTCATTGCGCGATACGCGTCGTCGAGCTGCGCGCCCTTGACGATGTTGACGACGCGGTACTCGAACGCGAGCTGCTTGAGGCCGAGCCCGATCCGCACGCGATGCGACGCCGACGACCGCCAGTAGTTATGAAGGACGAGCTTCATCGTCGGGCCACTCGTTCCGGTGCCTCCTGGCCCGCAGCGACGACGCGCTGATCGATCGAGCCGAACACGCTCGCGCCCGCTGCATCGCGAACCTCGATCTCGATGCGATCGCCGACGACCATGAACGGGGTCAACGGTTTTCCCTGCTCGATGATCTCGATCATCCGGCGCTCGGCAAGGCACGACACGCCTCGCGCGCGATCGGCGTTCGAGATCGTGCCGCTGCCGAGGATCGTCCCCGCGGTGAAGCGCCGGGTCTTCGCGATGTGCGCGATCAGATCGAAGAACGAGAAGTGCATCTCGGTGCCCGCATCGCAGTCGCCGATCACCTCGCCGTTGTAGGTGGACGTGACGCGCAGATGCAGCCGGCCGCCGCGCCACGCATCGCCGAGCTCGTCGGGCGTGACCGCGAACGGAGCGAAGGCCGTCGCCGGCTTGCTCTGGAAGAAGCCGAAGCCCTTCGCGAGCTCGTCGGGGATCAGGTTGCGCAGCGTGCAATCGTTCGCGAGCATCACCAGCCGCACGTGCTTCGCGGCATCGAGGGGCGAGGTGCCGATCGGAACGTCGCCGAGCACGACCGCGATCTCGGACTCGTAGTCGAGCCCCCACGCGGGGTCGTAGAGCTCGATCGCGTCCCGCGGACCGAGCAGGTCGCCGGAGCCGCCTTGATAGATCAACGGATCGGTCTCGAGCGTCGCCGGTGGGTCGGCCTTGCGCGCCTTGCGGACCAGGACCACGTGGTTCAAGAACGCCGAGCCATCGACCCATTCGTACGCGCGCGGCAACGGAGCTGCGAGCCGGAACGGCTCGGTCGGCTGGGTTTCGACCGCGCCGCTCTCGACCTTGGCGGCGAGCTCGCGGAGTGCGGGCTCCGCCGCGGTCCAATCATCGAGCGCTGCCTGCAGCGTCGGCCAGTGATCGTGGCGAGCGCCGAGCTCGCCGTCCGAGCGGACCACGAGCAGCCGGCCGTCACGCGTACCATCGCGGAGGGTCGCGAGCTTCACGGCTGGACCTTAGCGCTATCGGCCTCTCGATTGGGCACGTCACCACAAACTTTCCCCTGTCCGTCGTTGGTCACCGCACCGTCCGACACCACGCAACACGGCGACTTTGCATGAAAAGCCTCTCTGCACGGTGCTTGCACTAACGCGCGCGCGACATGCGCCTCGTTGGACTCGTCTCGATCTCGTTCTTGCTCGGCTGCAGCTCCGCCGGAACACAAATGCCACCCGGCGGCGATGACGACGTGTCGCCGGACGCGACTCCGACGAACCCCGATCCCGATGGTTCGACCGCTCCGCGTTTCCTCTGCAACTCGGCGCCTCCGGAAGGCGCGCCGCAGCGGGGAACGCCCGAGGCCCCGGCGGCCGGCTGCCCGGTGCTGGCACCCGGTGCGAACACGGTGATGACCGCCAAGGGTCCGCGCGACTTCCTGCTGGTCGTGCCCGAGTCGGTCGAGCCGGGCGAGCAGCTCCCGGTGCTGTTCATGTGGCACTGGCTCGGCGGCAGCGCGAACAGCTTCCTCGAAAAGGGCGACGACCAGACCGCCGCCAACGACCAGCACTTCATCGCGGTGCTCCCGGTGTCGAAGGGCGCGACCATCTTCGGCACGTCGTTCAACACCAAGTGGCCGTTCGACATCACGCAGTCGGGCGGGCGAATGGACGAAGAGTTCGAGTTCTTCGACAACATGTTGTCGTGCGTCGAGCAGCAGTTCGCGGTCAACAAGCAGTGCGTGTCGAGCGTGGGCGTGTCGGCCGGCGCGTTGTTCAACTCGCAGCTCGCGCAAGCGCGCAGCAACATCCTCGCGTCGTTCGTCTCGCTCTCGGGCGGCACCAGTGCGCAGTGGATCAAGAGCTGGGACGGTGCCGCCCGCAAGCTTCCCGCCGTCGTGCTGTGGGGCGGCGATGGCGCGCCGGAGATGGATGGTAACAAGGACATCCTCGGCTGCTTCGGCATCGGCATGGACTTCTCGGTCGCATCGCGATCGCTCGAGGAAGGTCTCGCCGACGACGGTCACTTCTTCGTCGAATGCCGCCACAACTGCGGCCACGTCGAGCCGCCGTTGACCCCGCCGGACGGCCAGTCGAAGTACTCGGGCATGTGGGAATTCGCGCTCGACCATCCGTTCTGGTTGCCCACCGGTCAGTCGCCGTACCTCACCGACGGGATGCCGCCGGGCATGCCCGAGTGGTGCGGCATCGGCGCCGGCAGCTCGATGCCGCGC
>JACCYD010000158.1 GCA_013696695.1 Deltaproteobacteria bacterium
CAGCGACGGATCGAGCGCGAGGGCGCGACCGGCTTCGCGCATCGCAGCATCAGGATCGCGATCCGCAGCGGATCGTGCACCCTCGAGGTGCGCGCGCGCCAGGGTGCGGCGCTGCTCGAGATCGCGATCACCGTCGAGGTAGCGCTGCACGCGTTCGCCGAGCTCGCGCGCACTCGCGAGTCGCTTCGCGCGATCGGGCTCGGTGGCCTCGACGCACAGGTCGTCGAGCTCCGGCGGGATGTCGCGATCCGGCGCCACCGCGCGCGGGCTGCGGTTCCGCGCCACGAGGGCCTTCTTGATGGTCAAGATCTCGAACAGCATGCAGCCCAGCGCGAACACGTCCGCGCGCGCATCGACATCGAGCGCGCCCTCCGCCTGCTCGGGCGGCATGTAGCCGCGAGTGCCGATCACGGCACCCGCATGCGTCGCATCGCCGGAGCTCCCGATCTCGCTGAGCACCGGATCGGTATCGCCGATCACCTTGGCGACGCCCCAGTCGAGCACGTAGACCTCGCCGAGCTCGCCGAGCATCACGTTGCTCGGCTTCAAGTCGCGATGGATCACGCCGCGCGTGTGCGCGAGCTCGACGGCGAGACACGCCTCCGCGAACGATCGGAGCAGGCGTCCGCGCGGATATTTCTCGATGGTGGCCGCATCGCCACCAGCGGTGCGCTGCAGCACCGCGCCGAGCGTCGTGCCGGCGACGCGCTTCATCACGAAGTACGGCTTGCCGTCGGTGTCGATCGCGAGCTCGTGCACCGGCGGGATCGCCGGATGATCGAGACCGCCCTGGATGCGTGCCTCGCGAAGGAATCGCTCGATGGCATGATCCGACGGCTGCTCCGCCAGCATGCGCTTGATCGCGATCTCCCGGCCGAACACGCCGTCGCGGGCAAGCGAGACATCGCCCATGCCTCCGCGGCCGAGCTGATCGATGACCTCGTACCTCGTGACATCGAGCGCGACCGTGGCCGTGCGCAGCGGTTCACGACGCACTCTTCGCTGCGGCACCTCGAGCGCGGTCGGCACCTCTGTGGCGTCGATCTCGTGTGTCGTATCGGTCTCGTCGGGCATCCCGACGAGGATATCGCGCTACAGAACGACGGGTGCGAGCGTGGTGACGGCAGCGCCCCACCACGAGGGGCCGTTGCCCTGCACGAGCGTGCCGACCCCGGTCACCGGATCGATGGTGATGAACTCGCCACCATTGGTGAAACCGAACACCTTGTCTTTCCAGAACGCGATGCCCCAGATGTCGGAGAAGCCGATGTCGGTGCCGACGGTCTGCGCCTGGAACGTATTCGGCGCCAGCCTGACCAGCCGATCGGCGGAGATCCCGTTGTCCGCCGTCTGCAGCGTGCCTAGCTGCGCGACCGACACGCAATCGCCACTCGACGAGAACGCGCCCATGTTGCCGATCATCGTGGTGCCGCCGGTCATCGGATCGACGCGCCACACCACGCCGTCGGCGTTGCGCGTGGCGACCAGGATATCGTCCCCGGTCTGGCCGATCTGATCGGCGGGCATGAACGACAGCCCGTTGAACAGACCCGACAGGCCGTCAGACAACCTGGTGGCGGCGGCGTTACTCGGATCGATCCGGTACACCGAGTTGAACGAGATGCCGATCATCGTGCCGGCCTTGTTGATGGCGATGTCGGTGATCTGATCGCTACCGGTGGTGAACGAGAACGGACCGATCAACTGGACCGCGAGCGAGTCCGGATCGACGCGATACAGATCGGATGACGTGTGCGCGTAGACGAACGTCTGCACCGGCGGATCGCCGGGATCGCCCGGATCGCCCGGATCAGCGTCGGGACCGGGATCACCGGGCCCCGGCTCCGGACGTTGTGGTGCACACGCGACCAGACACAACGCGGCGAGCACGCCGAGGTTCCTCATCGCGGCGGACGATACGTCCGCGCGCAAAGCGATCGCAACAACTACTTCGCGATGCCGTACACGTCGTGCATCGCGGCATCGCCGAGCCCGAGCTTCGCGAGCTCCGCCTTGACCTTCGCGAGGTCACCGACGAGGGCGAACGCCATCTTCCCCGACGGAATCACCGTTCTCGCGGCCTCCTTGACCTGCTTGCCGTTGACCCTACGCACCGCGTCAGCGTAGGTCGCGTAATAGGTGTCGGGCAGGCCCTGGTGCGCGAGGTCGGCGAACGCGGCGGCGGTCGAGGCGTTGCTGTCGAACATCCCGGGCAGCGCGCGGATGATGTTCTGCTTCGACTTCTCGAGCTCGGCGGCCGTCAGCTCGGCGGTCGATAGATCGTCGAGGATCTTGATGACCTCGGCGAGGCCGCGGCCGGTGTCGGGCGTCTGGATCGCGGTCGCGATCACGAACGGCCCAGGGGACAGCCGCCAGTCCATGCTGGCGCTCGCCCCGTAGACGATGCCCATCTCCTCGCGGAGCTTCTGGACCAGCCGGCTGGTAAAGCCATCGCCGAGCGTCGTGCGCAGCACCTCGAACTCGAAGTAGCGCTTGTCCTTGCGACCCGGCCCGACCAGGCCGATCCGGACGTCGGTCTGCGCGGCACCCGGGCGATCGACCACCAGCAGGCGCCTGCCGACCGGCTTCGCGCTGGCATCGACCTTCGCGATCGGCTTGGTGCCGGCCGGCTTCCAGGCGCCGAGCCCGGCGTCGAGCTTCTTCTTGAGCGCCGCGGTGTCGACATCGCCGGCCACCACCAGCGTCATCTTCGCCGGGTTCCAGTGGTCGGCGTAGAACGCCTTGGCATCGGCGAGCGACAGCCCCTTGAACGATTCGCGCGTGCCGGCGCTGGCGTGGCCGTACGCCGAATCGGCGCCGTACAGCGCACTCGCCAGCATCACGCCGGCAACCTCGCGCGGTCGATCGCGGCGCAAGTCGAGCGAGGTCTGGCGATCACCGCGGACGCGGTCGAACTCCTTCGCGTCGAACGCGGGCTGGGTGACGATCTTCGTCATCAGGTCGATCGATGCGTCGAGCGTGCGCGACAGCGTGTTGACCTGGACCACCGCGGCATCGACATCGAGGCCGACGCCGATCGTGGCGCCGAGCCGATCCTGCTCCTCGGCGATGCCGAGCGCGGTCAAGCCACCGGCACCTTCGTCGAGCAGATCGGCGGTGAACGCCGCGAGCCCGCCCTTGCCAGCCGGATCCGCCGCTGCCCCGGCGCCTGGCGCGACCAGCACGAACGACGCGATCGGCAGCTTCTTGTTCTCGAGCACGAGGAGCGCCATGCCGTTCGCGAGCTTGAGGCGCTTCGCGACCGGCGGCTTGAACCTGGGCTCCGCGGTGGGCGCCGGCTTCTTCGTCCAATCCTTGATCGGCGACTTCTGAAAGACATTATCCGGACCGTTCGGCGCGGCCAGCGCCGAGCCGGCCAGGATCGCGACGATCATCAACGAGAGCTTGGTCATGGCTGCTTCTCCACCGGCTTCTTGCCCGGGCTGATCGTGAGCACGACACGCGCGCTCGCCTTGAGGTACTTCGCCGCCATGTCCTTGACCTGCGCGGGCGTCACCGCGCGATAGCGCGCGAGGTCCTTCGGGAAGAACGCCGGGTCCTTCGCTTCGACGTCGTAGCTCGCGAGCAACACCGCGCGCGCCTGCGTTTGCTCCAGGCCCTGCAGGAAGTGCGATTCGTGAGAGGACTGCGCGCGTTCGATCTCGACCGGCAGCGGCGCCGTGCCCGCGAGCTTGGCCACCTCGTCGGTGACCTCCTTGATCAGCCTCTGCGGATCGACGCCCGGCTTCGCCGTGACCTCGATCGCGAACGTACCGGCGAGCTCCTCGGCGTGAAACCCGGCCTCGACCTCCTGCGCGATCTTGAGGTCATAGACCAGCCGCTTGTAGAGGCGCGACGACTTGCCGTCGCCGAGCACCGCTGCCGCGAGGTCCATCGCCGGCTCTTCCGCCGAGAACTTGGTGGGGCCGCGCCACGAGATGAACACCTTCGGGACCTGCACGTCGTCGGTCGTCTTGACCACGATCTCCTTCGTGATCGGCGCCGGCGTCTTGTACTGCGGGCGCGTCGGCGTCGGCCCCTTCGGGATCCACGCGAAGTACTTCTCGACCAGGCGCTTGACCTCGGCCGGCTTGACGTCACCCGCGATCACCATCGTCGCGTTGTTCGGCACGTAGTAGTTCTTGAAGAAGCCCGCGACGTCGGGAACGGTCGCGGCCTTGAGATCTGCCGGGTAGCCGATCGTCGACCAGTGATAGCCGTGATCCTTCGGCCACAGGTTCTCCTGCAGCAGGATCTCGGACATCCCATACGGCTGGTTCTCGATGCCCTGGCGGCGCTCGTTGAGCACGACATCGCGCTGGTTATCGAGCTTCGGCTTGTCGAACGTGTCGAGCAGCCCGGCGAGCCGATCCGCTTCGATCCACAGCGTCATCTCGAGAAAGTTCGACGCGGCGACGTTCTCGTACACCGTCATGTCGCTCGACGTGAACGCGTTCGACGAGCCGCCCGCTTCCTCGAGCAGCTTGTCCATCAGGCCGTCGGGCAGGTGCGCCGAGCCCTTGAACATCAGGTGCTCGAACAGGTGCGCGAAGCCCGTGCGCTTCGCGACCTCGTCCTTCGACCCGACCTTGAACCAGGTGACCTGGTAGATGGTCGGCGCCTTGTGATCCTCGATCACGTAGACCTTCAGACCGTTCGCGAGCTCGAATCGCTCGTACGTGATCTTGGGCTCGGCTCCGGCAAATCGCGTCGAGGGCGCCACGAACGCTAGCAAGCAGATCAGGAACAGTCGCCTCATGGCCGCGGACACTACAGCGAGCCCACATCTAATGCAGCTCTCACGCTCGGTGGATCGCACCGTGAGACGAAGCCATTACTGCCCGCGACGGCCTGGTTTCGCACCTCTGCGGTCGAGAGACGTCATTCACGGGGATCCGTTTGGTGAGCTGCCTGACCCTCCTTCGGCACGTACAACTGCCGCGC
>JACCYD010000170.1 GCA_013696695.1 Deltaproteobacteria bacterium
GGCCAAGGGTGCGCCGGCGTGCGAAAAGCTCGGCGCCGACGTGATCGCCAAGCTGTCGGTCAAAGATCCGATCCCGCAATCGGGACCGAAGGCCACCTTCGGTGCCACCGGTAGCGGTCGCACGCTCACGGTGACGCGCAAAGCATCCGGCGAGCCAGTGCTGACGTGGCAGACCATGGATCCGATCATCAAGGTCGTCGATGTCTACGCCAGCCAGTACGAGGATCGCGTCGCGGTCGCGTACACCTCGCGCGTGATGGGCAAGGAGCAGACGCTGATCGTCGGCTTCGATCTGCTCAAGGCCGGCACGACGCCCGTGGTCAAAGATCCGCCGAAGGATCCGAACAAGCCGGCGGATCCGAACGATCCGAACGCGCCCAAAGATCCGAACACCGGCGTCGCGCCCGAGGATCCGAAGGTGCTCAAGGCCGTCGAGGCCGCGCGCAAGGCGGCCAAGGCGAAGGCGCTCGCCGAGTGGCAGAAGGTCCTCGCGATCGATCCCGCACACTCCGAGACGCTGGTCCGGATCGCCGCGATCCAGCTCGCCGCGAAGCAGCAGGTAGAAGCGATCAAGACGCTCGAGACGCTCGCGCGCTCGAGCAAGCCCGATGCGATCGAATGGTTGATCGAGGCGCGCTTCGATGCCGCGTTCTCGTCACTGCGCGCCGATCCGAAGTTCCGCGCGGCCACTGGCCTCGACAAGAAGCCGGTCTCCACGTACGAGCGCGTGATGATCTTCGGTGGTGCCTGGGAACAGAACGGCACCAGCTGCGACAAGGCCGAGGTGCGAATGAAGGTCTCGCGCGATCGCAGCTTCAAGCTCAACGTCAGGACCAACTGCTCCGGCTCGATCATGGACCTGCCGTTCAAAGGCAAGTGGCGCGCGGAGCCCAACGGCATCACGCTCATCCTCCCGAACCGGGGCAAGGCCACCGCGGCCGACGAGGCCCCGTGTCGGTTCGAGCCGGTCGGCGACGAGGACTCCCTGCACTGCGATCTCGGCAAGGGCATCGACTTTGTCGTGCTCCCAACCCGCCGATAACTAAGCGCACGCGGTCCGTGGTGGCGATGAACGCCACGGAAGCAGCCGGCCACTAATCACCTGCAAGCTATGCTGCTTCGGGTGACGCGCGAGACCGGATCTGCTCCAGTCGGCCCTGCCGACGAGGCGGAGCTGATCGAGCGTTGCAAGAAGCTCGACCGCACCGCGCACGACGAGCTCTATCACCGGTACCGCCGCCAGGTCGCAGGCAATCTCTACCGCGTCCTCGGCGACCGCCAGGATCTCGAGGACCTCGTCCAGGAAGTGTTCGTGATCGCGTTTCGCGGGCTCGAGCGGTTCCGCGGCGACGCGCGGCTGTCGACCTGGATCTATCGGATCTGCGTCAACGTCGCGCTCGGCAGGATCCGCACGCGCAAGCGGCGGCCGAACGCGATCGGCGTCGTCGATCTCGACTCCGCACCCGCGGATCCATCACTCGTCGAGCGCCCGGAGCAGCCGGATCGCACGCTCGAGCGACGGCGCGATCAGGAGCGCGTGTACGCCGCGCTCGAGCACCTCGCGCCGAAGAAGCGCATGGTGCTCTACCTGCACGAGATCGAAGGGCTCGACCTCAAAGAGATCGCGTATCTCGTCGACTCGAATCCGGTGACCGTGCGAACGCGACTGTTCTACGCGCGTCGCGAGTTCTTCAAAATAATCGCCGGTGACGGCGCGAGTGGAGACGACGAATGAAGCACGTCGCTCCTCATCGCTGGGCGGATCTGTGGGCCGGTCGCGTCGACGCCGCCGAGCGCACCGCAATGGAGCGCCATGCGAGCGCGTGCCCGGCGTGCGCGAAGACGCGCGAGCGCGTCACGCGTGCGAGCGATACCTTCGCGTCGATCAAGAACCTCCCGTTGCCCGAGCTCTCGTGGGATTCCGTCCGCGCCAAGGTGCACTGGTCGGTGTCGACCGAGCGCCGCGCGAAAGTCCCAGCGGCTACAAATTCGCGCGCCGGCTGGATCGCAGCCGGCATGGTCGCCGCGGCCGCGGTCGCAACCCTGTTCGTGGATCGTCCGGCGCCGCCTGCGCCACCGGCACCGATCGCGATGGCCACGCCCCGCACCCCCGAGAGCGCGCCCGCGATCGCACTCGCCGGCCTGGTCAATCGCACCACCGGCGATCTGATGGTCGATGGCATTCGTCCGGTCGATCCGTTCGCCGGCAAGCTCGCTGCGGGTCAGGTGATCGCGACCGGCGACGGCCGCGTCGACGTCCAGTTCGGCGCCGGCAGCGCGTTCCGCCTCGGCCCGCATTCGCGTCTCCAGCTGGTGCGGTTCGATAGCCAGGCGATCGAGCTCGTCGTCGACGGCACGCTCGATCTCGAGGTCGCGCCCCGGCTCGCCGGTCAGCGGTTCGTGGTTCGTGCAGGCGCTCGCGAGATCGAAGTGCGCGGCACGCAGTTCCGCGTCCATCATCAGGGCGGCGCGACGTCGGTGGCGTGCCGGCACGGGCTGGTCTCGGTGCGTGACACCACTGGCGCAGTCGAGGTCGGCGCGGCGCGCCGATTGGTCGTGCCGAGCGACAAGCCGGTCACCGGCGAGCGAATCGCCGCGCTCTCGATCGAGGAGGTCTCCGATCTCGCAGATGCGACGCCGATGACGATGCCCCTATGGCACGGCGATGCGCTCGCGAGCTCCGCACCGCTCGAGC
>JACCYD010000184.1 GCA_013696695.1 Deltaproteobacteria bacterium
AGGTACGTGTGCTGGAGCGCGAGCGCGGTCGCGTGATCGCCGTCAACGATCTGGCGCAGCACGCGGAGCGGCCGGCGCACGCGCGGCGGATCGGGCAACGCGCCGGCCTCGATCATGTCGATCACCAGGCAGGTGGTCGCGACTTTGAGGTACTCGGCGGCCTGCGCCATGTTCGAATCCGAAAATCCGAGCTGCATTCGCTGGCGACGGCCGAACAACGCGGCGAAGCGCGCGACGTCGAGCTTGGTCAGCCCGTGGAGGGCCTTGAACAGGTTGCCGGGCTCGAACATGAAGATCCCGCGGGTGAGCGAGCGCCGGCACAGGCCGCGAACCGCGACGCCCTTCTCTGACAACGCGAACCGATCGTCGACCAGCGTTCCCGCGCCGCTGACGATCGGACGCGAGATCAGAAACGGCACCAGCCCGCGCCGCACCGCGCGGAACGCGCACGCGCGGTAGAGCCACATGAACGGCACGCACGACAGCCCCCAGACGATGTACTCGACCCAGATCATCGGACGCAGCATCCGCAGCACGCGGCCATCAGCCCCGATGTCCCGGGTCAGCCACTTCATGCCGGGGACCAGCCCGGCGAGCCCGATCCCGACGAGCAGCCCGAGCATCGTCGGCACCATCGCGGCGATGATGATCCACATCAACACCACCGACACCACCATCAGCGGCACCAGCGCGATCAGCCCCGCGCGCCATGCGAACAGCCAACCGCCACGCGCGAGCTCGACCTCGTAGTTCTCCTGCGCACCGTACGTGTGCCCTTCGGCGTCGCGACAGTTCTTCAGTAGCGTCATCTCGCCGCCGAGCGCGGGACCGACCTGGGACATCGCGCGCACCAGCAGGTCCTCGTTTGCCCGCTGGTAGAGGATGACCTCGCTCGGTCCGCGGCACTCGGGCGTGCCGGTCTCGACCAGACCGTCGCCGATGCCCTGCGGCTGCTCCTCGTAGCTGAGCAGCCCGCCGTTCGCGAGGAACCGCTCGCGCTTCGTACGCCTACCAGGACGGGTCGCCACCAGCGTCCCGACCACCTTCGCGAGCTCGTCGTAGATCGCCGAGCTGGTCGGCAGCTTGTCGCGCGCCGACACGAACCGGATCGCGTATTCGGTCTCCAGCCCGAGCAGCCGGTCGAACAAGCTGGTTGCTACTCTCCGCCCTCGGGAACGATCGTCTCGCGAGCGTAGGTGCCCGGATCGCGCGCGGCGTCCTTGCGGACTTCATCGATGACCTCGACGAGCGGTTCGACCTGCTCGTTCGGGGACTGCTCCTGACGCTTCGGTTCGGGTAGCGCTGACATGGCTACAAGCTTGGCCCGGGTCGCCCGCGTTCGCAACGCTCGTGTTCGCTACTTGGCGACGATCGACTGGGCGAGCTGGATCGCGGCGTCGCGTCCGGTCGTCGAGCCACTGAGGATGGATGCGACGGCGTGATCGCGCTTCCTGACGTCCTTCGACACGGTCCACGCGCCGACCATGCCGACGGCCTTGGTCTGCGTCCACGTCACGTCGAGCCCGAACAACGTGCCGTTGCGCGTGCCGTCGGGATCGCCTGGCGACGACCAGCTCCCGGGATGCGAGTCGAGTCCGAGCTGGAGCTCGACGAAGCCGTCGGGATACACCCCGCGGCGACGAAACGTCATCCTCGCGAAGTCGTGGATGCCCTGGTTGCTCGACAGGATCCAGTCGACAGGAAGTACGTACTGAAACGTCGCATACGAGACCTTGGTCTCGACCGATGCGCCGGTCCCATACGCGAGCGTCCGCGGCCCGACGGCGACGGTCGAGAGCACCTTCTGCGCGAACAACCGGCACGCTGCCAGGTTCGCGGACGTGATGTTCGATGCGAACACGGCGACGTCGAGGACGTCCTTGGTCTTGGTCAAGAACCACCCGTGCGCGACCGCGACCAGCTCGGGGTTCGCCGGTGCCGCCTTGAGCAGCCCCGCCACGACCGCAACGCCATCGCGCGCAGGGATGGTCACCGGATCGTAATCACCATCGAACGCGGCGCGCTTCGTCGCTTGCCCTGCGAACGTGGCGTCACCTTGCATGTAGAGCTCGCGTGCGCCGACGAACACGCTCGCACTTCCCTTCGCGACGACAGCTCGCACGGACTCGGTGGTGCCTTCGATCTTCGGCGATGGCAGAAACCGCACTCGAAACCGATCGCCGAGCAGCGGAACGTCGGTCGTTGCGAAGTCCTTCGACGAGAACGCTCCGCACGTGTGGTCGCCCGCGAGCTCGCTGGCGGAAACCGCCGGCGCCGGAGCGGGCAGGCTGGGCGCGCCCGCCACTGGCGTCGGCGGCGGTGGCTCTGGCGTCGCCGGCTCCGGCGTCGCGGATGTCGATTGCGTCGGGGGCTGCCCACCGCCGCTGTTACAGGCGACGAGGAACAGAACGCCAAGACTGCGGAACATCACGGATCCTTATCGAACGCCACGGGATGCGTGGTCATTCCCGAGATCAATGATCGAGCGCGTACTCGATCGCCGCGCGTGCTGCCGCGACCTGTGCGTCGTTGCATTGCGCGGGGGTCGCACGCGGACTGTCGGGGTAGACCTCGGTGGTCGACGTGTAGCGCGCATCGGTGACGCCGGCGCAGAGCCCGAGTTGCTTGACCGGATAGTTGATGACGCCGGGGGCGACGACCGGCGAGCCGATGATCTGGTTGCTCGCATCCGCCGGCGCGATGTGCGTGACCTTCGCGACCGCGGCGATGATCGCCTGCTGGAATTCGGGCTGCGGGTTCTCGCTATCGCCGACGGTGTAGAAGCCATCGGGAATCTCGCCCGGCTCGTGCGGCTTGCC
>JACCYD010000192.1 GCA_013696695.1 Deltaproteobacteria bacterium
CGGTACCCCCGTGCGGCGTGATCGACAGCGCGCCCGGCGGGAACGACGAGCCCTTCGCACCATGCGTGGATTGCGCCGGCGGATACAGCGAACCGATGGCCGGGTTGCTCCCTGCTCGCTCGAACGAAGCGAGCGACGTGGGCGGCATGCTACCCAGCGACGGCGTAGGCGGCAGGCTTTGGTGTGCCGGAGAGGCCGGCGAAGCCGGCGAGGCCGAGGAGTATGGGATGCCGGGGTTCGACTGGTTGACGGGAGGGATGCTCGCGCCCGCCGCCGGAAAGGCACCGGCATTGACGCTCACCGGTGCCGAGTAGGGCAGCTGGATCGCGGGCTCGGAGAGTTGTGTCGGTGCGTTCGGTGTCGAGGTACCGGCGAGGCCGCCTTGGCGCATTCTGTCGTCGAGAACCGGCGACGACGCACGCTGCGGCGCGCGATGCGTGGCCGGCGGTTGCGAAGGCGGGCGTGCGCTCCCCGAGTGTGGCGGGTGAGAGATCCGGCGATCGCCGGCCACCGTCGACGGCAGCGCGGGCAGCGGCTTCGAATCACCGGGCAGGATCGAATCGGCGCCGAGGCGCGAGGCCCGGACGTCACCGAGCGAGTCGGGAGCCACCTCGGGTTGCGGCTTGCGCGATGCCGACAGCTCGAGCGCGAGCGTGCGGCCCGGTAGCTGTGTGCTGCGCAGGCGCTTGATCACGGTGCGCACCGCAGCGAGCGACGGGCGCGACGCCGGATCTTTCGCGAGCATGGTGTCGACGAGCTGCACCATCTCGACGGGAAGATCGCGGACGTACTCGTGGAGCGACGGCGGCGGCTCCTCGGCGTGCATCATCAGCGTCGCGAACGCATCGTTCTGCGAGATGAACGGGCGCCGCCCGGCCATGATCTCGAACATGCAGACGCCGAGCGCGTAGATGTCCGTGCGGTAGTCGACGCCGATGCCGCGCGCCTGCTCGGGGGACATGTACTCGGGCGTTCCGAGCATCACGCCGGTCTTGGTCTTGAATGGCGCGAACCCGGCCTCGGGCATCAGCTTCGCGAGCCCGAAATCGAGCAGCTTGACCTCGGGCCAGCGATCTTCGCGAGTCTGCAGAAAGATGTTGTCGGGCTTGAGATCGCGGTGGACGAAGCCCTTCTCGTGCGCGGCGGTGAGCGCGAGTGCGGTCTCCTCGATCACGGAGGCGGCTTCGCTCGGGATCAGCGCGCCGCGCTTGAGTCGCTTGCGCAGTGACTCGCCGATCAACAGATCCATGATGTGATACGCGCGGCCATCCTCGAGCGCACCGAACGCGAAGATGTCGATGATGTTCGGGTGGTGGATCTGGTTGACCGCGCGGGCTTCCTGAATGAATCGCTCGACGACGATCGGCGATCGCGAGACATCGGGCTTCAGCACCTTGATCGCGGCGCGCTTGCCGATCATGCGGTGGGTCGCGCTGTAGACGTTGCCCATGCCACCGCGCCCGATCTCCTCATCGATCAGATAGCCGGCGACCTCGGTTCCTTGAACGAGCAGCACGTCGTCGCGCGTGTTGTGCGCGTGACGCGGAGGCGAATCCTCCGCATCGGTCAGCAGGCCCTCGTCATCCTCCACGACCCGGCAATTGTACGCGCATTGCTGGGCGTCTCGCTCGCCGTCAGAGGGTCTCGAGGAAGGCGATCAACGCATCGCGTTCAGCCTTGGAAGCAGCCTGGAATGCTTGCTTCGCGGAGGCCGCCTCACCCCCGTGCCACATGATGGCCTCGGCGAGCGTCCGCGCCCTCCCGTCGTGGAGGAACGTGGTGAGGGGATTGATGATCTGCGCCAAGCCGACTCCCCACAGCGGCGGCGTGCGCCACTCGAGGCCGGAGGCGAGGAAGTCCTCCCGCGTATCGGTCAGCCGATCACCGACGTCGTGCAGCAGCAGATCGGTGTACGGAAAAATTCGCTGACCGTGCAACTGGAACACCTCGTGGTCGGTGCCCGTGAGGTGCGAGGGCGTGTGGCAGCTGGCGCACCCGAAGTCGTCGAACCTCGTGCGGCCTCGCTCGGCCTCGTCGGTGCGCTCGGCCGCCGCCGGCACGCCGAGCGTCGCGATGTGAAACGCGGAGTCGTCGAGTTGCTTGTCGTTGACGTCCTGAAGCGGCGCATTCGGATCGGGATCGCGGAAGATCTTGTTGGTCAGCCCCATGTCGTTGACGAACGCGCTCGCGGTCTGCTCGATCAGGCGCGGCACGCTCGCCTTGTGCCCGAACCGCCCGAGGCGGCTGGTCTGCGATTGCTCGTCCCACGCGATGTTGACGCGGCCCGACACGCCGTCACCGTCGACATCGTCGGGATCCGCGAGCGCTTCGATCGCGGCGTCGGGAATCGCCTCGAGGAGCCCGAGCCCGATCAACGGCGGCGCCTGGCGATACGACATGTGAATGCCCTGCGGCAACGGATCGCCATTCGGTTGCATCACCGCGATCCGCGGTTCGCGCATCGCGATCCGCTCGCCATCGCCGAACAGCTCCTCGACGTCGATCCACGTCAGCTCGACGCGGACCTCGGGGACGCCGAACGTCGCGTGGTCCTGGAGCTGGAGGCCGAAGCCGGGCACGGGAATCTGGCCGCCCGGCACCGCCGGCTCGCCGACATCTTGACTGATGCGGATCAGCGCTTGCGACCCGAACACGTCGGGGCCGATCTGCGATTCGCCGCGCCCGTTGTTGGAGTGGCACGAGACGCAGGCCTCGTGGTTGAACAGCGGGCCGAGCTGTGGCGGCGTCCACTTGAAGGTGAATGGTCCGCGCCCGAGGTTGTGGCGATCGAGCTGCGCTTCGGTGATGCCGGGGATCGGATGCGTCAACGCGAACTGCCCGCGATCGAACACCGTGATCTCGCCGCCGGCGAGTAGCTCACCGTTGAGGTTGTCACCGCACGCGGCCAGGCCGAGCACGGCAACCACGTTCCCCAGGCGTCTCACCCGACGAGGATATCAGGTGCGCTCGCCGGCGATCAGCTGTTCGAGAGTCTCGCGCTGCCGGATCACGGTGTAGGAGCTGCCGTGCACGAGGATCTCGGGGGCGCGGGGGCGCGTGTTGTAGTTGGAGGCCATCGCGGCGCCATACGCACCGGTGGCGCCGATCCACAGCAGCTCGCCGGGCATCAGCTCCGGCAGCTCGCGATCGCGTGCGAAAAAGTCGCCGGTCTCGCAGATCGGCCCGACGATGTCGGTGACGATCGGCGGCTTGTCGGTCTGCTTGACGGGCTGCATCGGGTGAAACGACTGGTACAGCGCGGGCCTCATCAAGTCGTTCATCGCGGCGTCGACGATCGTGAAGTGCTTCGCCTCGTTGCGCTTGCGGAACATCACCGCGGTGACCAGCGCACCGGCGTTACCGACGATCACGCGACCTGGCTCGGTGTAGACCTTGATGCCGCGCGACGTCAGTGGCGCGAGCGCCTTCTGCACCGCCGCGCCGTACTCGGCAGGTGACGGGACGACATCGCCCTTGCCGTAATCGATACCCAGACCACCACCGATATCGACATGGTCGAGCTTGATGTCGTCCGCGGCGAGCTCGTCGACGAGCTTGATCAGCAGCGCGATCGCATCGGTGAACGGCGACGTCTTGACGAGCTGCGAGCCGATGTGGAAATCGACCCCGCTGACGTGCAAGCCGCCCATCGCAGCCGCCTTCTTCAGCAGGTGACGCGCCTCGGACATCGCGACGCCGAACTTGTTCTGCTTGAGGCCGGTCGAGATGTACGGGTGGGTTTCCGGATCGACGTCGGGATTGACGCGCAACGCGACATTGACCGTGGCGTTCATCGACCGCGCGACTCGACCGAGTACGCCCATCTCCTCGGCCGACTCGACGTTGAACATGTCGATGCCTGCGGTGATCGCGGCCGTCATCTCGGCCTCTGACTTGCCGACGCCCGAGAACACGACCTTCTTCGGATCGCCGCCGGCCTTCTGCCAGCGGAACAGCTCGCCGGCCGACACGATGTCAGCGCCGGCGCCGAGATCGACGAGGATCTTCAGCACGCCGAGCGTCGAGCACGCCTTGACCGCGTAACACACGCCGTGCGGCACCCCCTCGAGCGCGTGATCGAAGGCCTTGTACGCGCGTTCGATCTCACTGCGGCTGTAGACGTAGAACGGCGTCCCGACCTCGGCGGCGATCTTCGCGAGCGGCACGTCTTCGCAACACAGCTCGCCAGACTTGTACTCGAACGGAGGCATGGGGCGTGTTCTAGCCCAATTCGGTGTCTACCGGCTGGCCAGCTCGGCTTCGCTGCGCTCGATCTCGGCGATCACCTGATTCTTCGCCGGCCCGCCGACGACGTCGCGGCGGTCGACGGCACGCGCGGGATCGAGCCAGCTCGCGACATCGGCCTC
>JACCYD010000220.1 GCA_013696695.1 Deltaproteobacteria bacterium
GCACGAACGTCGGCGGTCGCGTCGCCGCCTGCGTGATGTAGTGGATGCGGATCGCGCGGCCGTGGTGCAGTGGTGGCGGCGTCTCCTCGATCACCTCGGCGAAGAACCGGTTGAGCTGCGAGGTCTGGATGCGATGGCGGTGCTGTGCCGACACCTGATCGACGATATCCATCAGGCGATCGACGCCGTCGCCGCGCTGGGCGCTGAGCATCACCGTCGGTGCCCACGGCAAGAAGTGGAACGTGTCCTTCATCTGCTCGCGCAGGTTGGTCTTCTGCTCGTCGGTGTTGAGCATGTCGCTCTTGTTGAGCGCGAACACGAGCGCGCGTCCCGCTTGCTCGACCATGCCGGCGATCCGAGCATCTTGCTCCGCCGGGCCGAGCATCGCGTCGATCACCAGCACCACGGTGTGGGCGCGCGAGATCTGGCTGAGCGCCATCGTCACCGACAGCTTCTCGATGTCCTGATCGATGTCGATCCTCGCCTTGCGACGGATGCCCGCGGTGTCGACGAGCGTGTAGCGCCGCTCACCGAGCACGAGCTCCGAGTCGACCGGATCCGTGGTGGTGCCGGCGACGTGATGCACGAGCGAGCGCTCCTCGCCGAGGAGCCGGTTGGTCAGCGACGACTTGCCGGCATTGGGGCGGCCGACGAACGCGACGCGCAGCTGCTTGCTCTCCTCGGGCGGGGCGTCCTCCGCGTTGACGTCGGGCACGTCGTCGCCGAGATCCTCGAGCGGCTCGACGTCCTCGCCGGTCTCACCGTCGTCGGTGTCGACGCGCTTGGCGTGGACCGCGGCGCTGACTGCCTCGAGCAGCGGATCGATGCCGCGGCCGTGTGCTGCCGAGATCGAGTACGGCTGGCCGAGACCGAGCGGGTAGAACTCGTGAACCAGCGGCTCGTTCGTCGGGTGGTCGATCTTGTTGACGGCCAGGAAGATCGGCTTGCCGGTGGTGCGCAGCTTCCGCGCGAGATCGTGATCGATCGCTGACAACCCCGCCCTGCCGTCGACGACGAGGATCACCGCCTCAGCCTCCTCGATCGCGCGCAGCGCCTGGCGGTGGATGCCGGCGCCGATCACTTCCTTCGCCGCGTCGGGATCGAGACCGCCGGTATCGACGAGGCGCATCTGCGCGCCGAAGTAATCGCATTCGCCGTAGCGGCGATCGCGCGTCAGCCCGGGCGTGTCGTGGACGAGCGCGGGGCGCCCGCCGACCAGACGATTGAACAGCGTCGACTTGCCGACGTTCGGCCTCCCCGTGATCGCGATCAGTGGAATCATGACTCGCCTCCGTAGCCAAGCCGCTTGAGCTCCCGCTCGCCACGGCTCCACTCGGCGAGCACCTTGACGAACAGCGACAGGTGCACCTCCGAGTAGCCGAGCGCCTCGGCGACCGCGCTGCGTGCCGCGATGCCAAGCTCGCGAATGCGCTGGCCGCCGCGGCCGACGACGATCGGCTTCTGCGAGTCGCGCTCGACAACGATCACGGCGCCGATCGTCAGTTCTTTCTTCTCGGCGCGCTCGCTCCAGGTCTCGATCTGCACGGCGCACGCGTACGGCAGCTCCTTGCCGAGCTGGTGATAGAGCTGCTCGCGGATGATCTCCTGCGCGATGAACTGCGGCGAGCGATCGGTGACCATGTCATCGGGGAACAGCGCAGGGCCGATGGGCAACCGCGCGGCGACCACCCGCTCGAGCAGATCGACGTTCTCGCCGCGGCTCGCCGAGATCGGAATGACATCGACGCCCGGCGCGAACTGGCCCCACTGCTCCATCAGGGGCAACAGGTCGGGCTTCGGGATGCGATCGATCTTGTTGAGCGCGATCACCATCGGGCGCGAGCGCGATGCATCGCCGAGCTCGCGTGCGTCGTCTTCGTCGAGCCGGGCCGGCAGCCGCCCGCGCTTGTCGATGGCGTCGACCATCAGCAGCACGACATCGGAATCCGCGGCGGCGGCGATCGCGGCGTCGCGCATGTACTTTCGCAGCGGCCCGCGGCCGTCCTGCACGCCGGGCGTATCGACGTAGGCGATCTGGGCGCGACCGGGCGGTTCGGCCAGCTCGATCGTGTGGACGCCGACGATCCGATCCCGCGTCGTCTGTGGCTTGGCCGACACGGCGACCAGCCGCCGGCCGAGGATCCGGTTGAGCAGCGTGGACTTGCCGACGTTCGGCAGTCCGACGATCGCGCAGAAGCCAGCACGGATCTCGTCGGACATCAGACCGCGCGTTTAGCACGTTTTCGAGGTGTTACGTTCGGCCGAAAACTGGTCACGGTGAGGTCGACTCGGTAGCGTCGGGGCATGCGGTTCGGTCTCACCACGCTCGCGCTCGCCCTGGCCCTCGCTGCGGTGGTGTCCGCCGGGCTGGCGGCACCCGGGCAACTGGTCGCGATCGGCTGCGGAATCGCCGCGATCGGGGTCGGGCGGGTCGCCTACGGACGGCGCA
>JACCYD010000022.1 GCA_013696695.1 Deltaproteobacteria bacterium
TCATCGTGCCGAGCGCGCCCGCGCTGTTGTTCAGCCACGGCACCACGGCGCGCAGCGCGGGAATCGCTTGCTCGGCCGAGCGGGCGGTGACGAGATGGGCGCGATCCCAAGCCGCGATGTCGACCTCGATGTCTTTCCAGAACACGTGGCGCAGCGACGAGCTCGGCAGTACCGACAAGCCGAGCCCGAGCGATCGCGTGAGCAAGCGCGCGACCAGGAACGTGCCATCGGCCCGATATGCATAGTCGAGGCGGAGCGTGCTGCCTTCGACGACACGCTCGATCGCGAGGCGCGAGCTCGGGTCGTCGTCGACATCGAGCCGCCTGCCCTGCCAGCCGCGCCTACCTGCAAATAGCGCGAACACCGCACCGACCCGCTCGTCGGCGAGCCGCGGTGCTTCGGTCATCCGCGCCGCCGTCGTCGCGGCACTCTCGTCGACGATGTCGAGTGCGATCGCGACCGAGACCTTCGTCCCGAAGAACGAGCCGGACCTCGCCTCGAACCCCCACGAGAGTACGTGCGAGTGACACGCGAACGACGGCGTCAGCTGTTTGGGCAGCACCATCGAGAACGGCACCGCCTGCCCCGCCGATCCGGGTGGCAGCGTGACCGTCATCGTGAATGGCGTGCCCTCGCGGGTACGAATGCCACGACCGAGCAGCGACAAGTGCGGGATCAACTTGAGGTCGACGTCGCGCGGCTTGTCGTCGTCCATGTGGAACACCGCGACCGAGCCTTGAAGAACTTCGCCGACGACCAGGCGCGTCGATGACAACGCCACCTCGATCCGCGGCTTGTCGATCGGCGCCGTGACGTGCGTGCTGCGCATCGTCAGCGGCGTGCGGAGCACCTGCGCGGGCGGCGGCACGCGCACCATCAGGAGGTGGCGATACTTGATGTCGAACCACCACGGGATCGCGATCCGGACGTGAAGCTCGAGCCGCGCGTGGGCCGGATCGACCTGATGGCTTGGAGGGAGGTCGCGCGGGACTGCGAACTTCATGGCGAACCGCGTCGGACCGGCGGGCATCACGCCGCGATCCATGAGCCTGGTCTCGAGCCGCGGGTAGATCAGCTCGTGGCTGACGCGTGACTTGCCCGAGCCGACCTCCCAGCCTTGCTTGCCTATCAGGCGCGCCTCGACATAGTCGACCTGTAGCGCTTGCTCCGGCGTGAGCTCGATCTCGACGTGGGCCTCCTGACCGGCGAACACCACGGTGGGCACCGACACTGCGATCGCGGGCTTGGCCACGCGCAAATCCTACCCTGTTGAAGCGTTGATGACGCCTGCTCGCCACGGACGACGGAGTGTCAACGAGCCGCCGCGAAGTGTCGGAACCTGGGCGCATAGACCGAAGGCCGGGTGCGCTACGTTGATCCCAGACATGCTCCGACTCGCCTTACTCGCCTCGCTTCCTGTCCTCGCACGGTCACCCGTCGTGTCCGCCGATTGCGCGTTCGTCGGGCTGTCCGCGAAGGCGCTGACGCCCTCGGGGGCGGTGCCCGCCGACGGCGGCATCCTCGTCGCAGCGGTGCCGGATGAGGCCGGCAAGCTCGATCCGGGAGATGCGGCCCTCAAAGCGCCCTGGCGGTTCAAGAACGTCGCCGTGAATCCATCGTGGCGATCGCTCGCGCCGGGGCTCGCAGTGATGGTGGTGCCGACCAAGGCGACCGAGCTGATCGACACCGCGGGCAAGCTCGTGCTGACGGTGAAGGCCACCGATGCCAAGCCGACCACGGTGCTCGGCGCGCCGAAGATCTCGGCGGTCACGCTCGAGCCGATGCACTCGCGCCGCCAATCCGAGCGCATCACCGTTTCGTTCGACGACGTGCCGGCCGGTGCGGTCGCGATCGTGCTGTCGGATACCAAGGGCAAGCCGCGGACGTGGAAGCTGATCGAGGCGACCAAGCCGACCAGCGGGAGACCGGCCAAGCCGATCGTGTTGCCGATCTACGGCGCGGGTCGCTGCACGTCGATGCCGAATGGCACCCTCCCCTCGAAGGCCGGCGAGGCCGTGGTCGTGCAGTTCGTCGATCAGTTCGGGCGGCTGTCGCCGGCGAGCAGGTCGATCAAGGTCACCGGAACGCCGTGAAGCTCGCGCTCGGCGAAGCATGACCGATGATCGCGGTGAACAGCTCGCGCGGCTGATCGAAGAAGCCCCCGAGGACCTGGAGGCGTTCCGCGTTTATGCAGATTGGCTGGAGGAGCAACACGATCCCCGCGCGACCTTGATCCGCCTCCAGATGACCCGCGCCCGCCTGACAGATCGCACGAAGCTCGACCACCTCGAGACGCGACTCGCCGAGTACTTCGAGCAGCACCGCGAGCACTTCCTCGGACCGCTCGCGAAGGTGATGCCGACGGCGAAGTCCTCCCGGCAGGCGCGCGACTCCGCCCCGAAGCTCGAGTGGCGCAACGGCTTCATCTACAAGGCCAACCTCGCGCGCATCAAACGAATGCCGCAGCATCAGGTCCTCGACCACCTGCTCGCGCATCCATCGGGGCGCTTCCTCGTCAGCCTTGGCGGGATCTGGGCGGAAGATCCGGCCGCCCTCGTCGCCGTGCTCGCGGCACGCGCGCCGCGTTCATTGCGGCGTCTCGACATCACGGGCACCGACGGGAGGCGGGTTGTGGGCATCGAGCCGCTCTGGCCGCGACTCGAGCTCCTCGAGGAGATCGAGATCAGAACCGTCGCCGGGCTCGGCGACATCGTGTTGCCTAGCGTGCGCTGTGCGCACATCGACATCTCGAAGCCGCTCCTGGCATCGCTCGCGAACGCGCGGTGGCCGAAGCTCGAGCAACTCCGGCTGCGGGTGTGGCCCGAGACCGCGACCGCCGAGGAGCTGATCGCGGTGTTCGCGAACGAGCTCCCGGCGCTGCGCGCGGTCGAGCTGGATCTCGACCACCCCACGGCAGCGGTGTTGCCGATGCTATCCGGGCTCCCGGTCGGCCGACAGCTCGCGGAGCTGGATGTGCGAATCTCGAACGACATCGTCGAAGCCCTGGAGCGCTGCACCTTCCAGCTCGAAGTGTTGCGGATTCACGGGCACCACTACCCGGATCCACAGCCGCGCTTGCAGCACCTCGCGAAGCGGATCGAAGTCGTCTAAGTAACACGCCAAGATCAGCCAGAAGCCCTGATCGCGTCGGCGCGCGTGATCTGGTAAGAACGCGCTCGAACTTCCCGCGAACTGTTTTGACCGTTTGCGGCGTTGAACCGAAGTCCAACGAGTGGGCCAAAGA
>JACCYD010000221.1 GCA_013696695.1 Deltaproteobacteria bacterium
CAGCTTCGCCAACTGCTCGGGGCCAGCTTCAGGCCTGATCGATTGCAGCATCGTCACGGCGGCAAATCCCGTCGCCGACCCGGGCGTGTTTGCGTGTCACACGCCCTGCCCGTAACCATCTGGTGAACGCGTGACGGTCGAGCCTCGCGAAAGCGGGGCTCGATTCCGTTTCGGCGCCAACTGCACACATAAACGGTTCGCGCGAAGGGTCGACTCCAGGTTGTGAGCGCCGAGCGGTGCTTCTACCCAGGAGAAACGGACATGTTCGCTGCACGCATCTCGACTCTCTCTGCACTCCTCGTTCTGATGACCACCGGCTGCACCCTCGCGGACCAAGATCAACTCGAGGAGCTCGGCACCGTGGAGTCCGAAGGCAAGCGGGCTGGAGCCACGACCACCTCGGGCCCGACCTGTAGCAGCACCACCGACTACATGGCGGATGCGAACAACTGCGGTACGTGCGGCAACGTTTGCGGCAGCGGTCTTTGCTACTCCGGTGTGTGTGCGGATGCCACCGCCGGTCACGTGTTCGCCATCGGCCACGGCTACGCCACTTCGAATCGCGCCCTCGACAAGCTCCTGGGCAACGCCGTGTTCATGAACGAGCGCGCTCCGGTTCGTGTGCTCGCATATGCCGGTACCGCGCCAGCCACGCTCGTGAGCGGCACGAACGCGGCCATCGACCGTCAGGCGACCGCGCGTGGACGAACCTGGCAGCGGACACAGGTCACGAGCTCGGCGGACGTCGCGTTCAACCTCCCGAACGCGGATGTCTTCCTGGTGTATGCGCAGCCGCAGCAGGACAGCACGTACCTCAACTATCTCGGCGACGAGTGGGGCCTCTACCTGCAGCAATTCACGCGGCGCGGCGGCATCGTCGTCGTGCTCGACACCGCGAGCACGAACGCTGGCACGCCCGAGGTGCTGACGCGAACGGGGTTGATGACCCTCGGCGGCCGAACGACGCTGACCGGCAACGCGTTCGTCGGCGTCGCGGAGGATGCCGGCGCGGCCCGGATGCCGATGATGTTCGCGACGAGCAACTCGGTCGCCTGGGCGCCGAGCTCCTGGACGAACGTCATCAACAGCGATGCAGGCCAGGCGATGGTGGTGCACCGCGCGATCTACTGAGCGACTCGCAGATGCGATGCGAGGCCGGCCGCGAGGTCGGCCGTTCGCATTTTCGGCTTCGCGGTTCGCGGTTACCTCGAGTACGGAGCGCGGCTGACCTCGTGGTCGGTCACCGCGTGTTGTTCGTGGCGAAGTACGCTCTGCGGCTTCTCGCAGCGATCTTCAAGGACCGATGACCACGGCGACCGGGCGGACCGGCGCGATGCCGAAGGGGCACGTCGACCTGACCGTGGATCTATGCGATCGCGAAGCGGGCGAGTGCCCCGACGCGCAGCTCGCGATCAAGTGAGCTTGCGGCGCGCGAGCTCGTCGAGGATGCGTTGCTCGCACTCGGCCGGCGATAGCTGATCGGTGCGCACCTCGAGTGCGGAGAGCGGTGGTTCGTAGGGATCCGAGATGCCCGTGAAGTGGGGGATCTCGCCCGCCTGGGCCTTCTTGTAGAGACCCTTCACGTCGCGCGCGATCACGGTGTCGAGCGATGCGTTGACGAAGACCTCGACGAACGGGTGACCAGCGCGTTCGCTGAGGGCACGAAGCTCGTCGCGGACGTCGCGGTAGGGCGAGATCGCCGAGACCAGGACGAGCACGCCGTGCTTGGCCAGGAGGCGCGCGACGTAGCCGATGCGGCGAACGTTGGTGTCGCGATCCGGCTTGGTGAAGCCGAGGCCGGCGGTGAGGAACGTGCGGACCTCGTCCCCGTCGAGGAGCTCGGTGGAACGCGTCGCCGAGAGCTGCGAGAACAGCGAGGTCGCGAGCGTGGACTTGCCCGCGCCCGACAGGCCCGTGAGCCAGACGATTCCGCCGTTATGGGCTGAGGTCGACATCGAGCGTGAGTGAGGCGGAGGCCGACGAACCGGACGCGAACGCGGTGGCCTCGATGGTGTGGAGAGGCGGCGAGCGCCTGAGCTGGACCGTGCGACACCAGGTGGTGCCGGTGACGACAGCGGGAACCGGCGCCGTACCGTCGATGACGAGGGAGACCGCAGCACCCGTGGTGTTGACGGTGCCGCAAAGATCGAAGGTCAGCTGGTTGCCCGTGACCGTGCCGTCGGTGCGTTCGACCACGCCGTCGGCGACGGGAGGGGAGAACTCGATGGCGAGGCTGGCGAGGGAGAGCGTGCAGGTGGAGGTGCGGGTGGTGTTGCCGAGGGCGTCGGTGGCGATCCCGACAAAGGTGTTGAGGCCGGGCCGGACGGTGACGGTGACATCGGAGGTGGCGGGGACGGTGGAGGTTCCGGCGGTGGAGGTGTGCTCGAGCGAGCGCGAGCTGGCGCCAGCGGCGGTGACGGCGAGCGTCGCTTGCACGCCGGTGGTGGAGGGGTCGATGTCGTCGGCGAAGGCGATCGTCGAGCCGCAGGTGAGTGCGGGCGCGACGATGGCGATCGATGTGGCAGGACCTTGGTCGTCGAAGGTGATCGAGGTCGAGGCGGATGCGCCCGAGATCGAGAGCGTGCAGCTGGCGGTTTGCTCGCAGGGCGAGGTGGCGCACCAATCGGCGCGCAGCGTGAGCAGGCCGCCGGCGGGGACGACGCCCGACGGCTGGTTGGTACCGCAGGTGGAGGTGACGGTCTGACCGACGCACTCGGCGGAGCCCTGGACGGTGATGTCGACCTGGCTGCCGTTGGCGGGATTGTCGTCGGCATCGGCGGTGACCGCTGCGGTGGGTGCGGTGACGACGAGGTCGCAGGTGTCGAACGTGACGATGTAGTCCTCGGTGGCGACGCACTCGTTCTGGGCGTGATCGAGCGCGGTGAACTCGAAGGTGAAGGTGACGGGCGTCGAGGGTGGGTTCAGCGTGGTGAAGCCGCCGGCGCGACCGTCGGAGTCGATCTTGGTGGTGACGACCGCGGTGGCGGAACCGCCGAGGGGCGTGACCGTGAGGGTGGTGGGCTCGTCCTCGATGTCGTCGCCGATCACCTGCGCGGTGACCAGGAGCTGGATCCCGTCGGAGAGATCGAGGTTGTTGTCGAAGGCCGGCGTGATGGTGGTGCCCGGTGACGGGTCGTCGAACGCGCAGGTGGGCGGTGTCGTATCGACGACGATCGAGAGGGGCGCGGAGATCGAGCCGCTCTGATTCCGAGAGCAGAAGGCGCGGTAGCTGTAGGTGCCGTCGAGGAGGTTTCGCTCGATCTCGACGATGCCGGCGTCGCCGGAGTCGAACGTCCCGATCGATTGGTCGCCTGCACCCGCGTTCTCGAAGATCTCGACGGTGGTCTGGGGCTCGGTGTTGACGATCGCCGTCGCCTGGTAGCCGGCCGCAGGGTCGAGATCGGTGGCCGCGTTATAGACCAGGGCGGGCGCGTAGAACGCGTTGGCGTTGGGTGCGGGCGCGAAGACCAGCGTGCAGGCGCCGCTGACGGTGACCGGGATGACGAGCTCGTCGCTGGCATCGCCGCACTCGACCGAGACGGATGCGCGAATGCGGGCTTCGGGGCCGGTGATGGTCACGCCCTCGAAGATCGCCACACCGGTGTCGTCGACGGTCGCTGTCGAAACGCCGAGCCGGAGGTTGGTGGAGGAGAACACCTCGAGCGTGACCGCCTCGCCATCGACCAGCGAGGTGCGCACGCGAATGTCGGTCTGGATGCCAGGTGCCGCGGCATCGACGTCGCCGGAGACCTGCGAGGTCTGGATCGCGACGAACACGTCGGATGGGCATACGGGCTCGTCGCCACATGCCGTGACGAGCGCGAACAACGAAACGACGAACCCCGGGCGGCTCACCCGATAATTTTACTCCGTGCTCGACGGTGACTCGCTAGTTTCTGGCGGTCGACGCTACTGGTACCGCTCGGCGGTGGTCAGGAGCCAGGTGCGATTCTTCCCCCGATCTGCAATCGAGGTCAGCAGGTTGCGCGCGCCGGCCCGATCGCCGGAGGCCGCGAGATGCGCGGCTTTTTCGCAGACCGCCCAGGTGGCGAAATACGGCACGTGATACGCGGCATAGAAATCGACCGGTGCGTCATAGGCGCTGGCGTCGAGCTTGCCGTGGTCACCCCGCGGATCGGGCTCGGAGGGAACCACGCACCCGCCGCCGAAGAAGTTTGCCCGCGTGCGGACGAGCGCCGCGAGAGACCTGGGTGCGCCGTACGCCGGGCGAAGGTCGGTGGCCTCGGCGGCGAGCGCATCGAGCTGCGCCGCGATCGGGTCGGCGGAGCCGGGGTCGATGATGCCTGCGACGAACAGGCAGGCACCGCGCTCCCGGGCCGTGGCATCGCTGGCGGCGGCACCTGCGGGATCGGCCTGGCGCACGCGCGTGAGGCACGGGGCGACGGTGGCGCGGGCGGCGTCGACCTCGCCGTCGATGTACTGGAGGAGTGCGAGGGCGGCGCGGCGGATCGGGCGGCGCGAGGCGCCGGCCTTGTCGAGCGAGCGACGGTAGAGATCCTTCGCGCGTGTCCGATCTCCGGACAGTGCGAGCACCTTCGCCAGGCCCGCAAGCGTGTCTTCGCCTTCGGAGAGTGCGAGCGCGTCCTCTGCGGCGGCGATGGCCTTGCCGTAATCACCGACCGCGGCGAGCGTGGTGGCGTAGACCGCGACGGCATCGGCCTCGCCGGAGAACGCGTCGCGATAGAGCGTGCCGATGCGGAGGGCCTCGGCCGGCTCGTCGAGATAGAGCAGGACCGACGAGTAGTGATCGTAGATCCGGCCGCGGAGTGCGGGCTCGGGGTGAGCGAGCAACGCGGCGTAGCCATCGCGGGCGGCCTTGTAGTTGCCGGCGCGGTAATCGAGCTCGGCGGCCCAGAACGCGAGCTCGCGATCGTCGCCGATCAGCGCGGGGGTCAGCACGGTGCGAGCGGCGACCGGGCCGCGCTCGGAGAATGCGACGGCGGCATCGAGGAGCGTGCGGTTCTTCGACGCGTCGTCGGTGGCGAGGCGGGCGCGCGGGGAGATCGCGAGGGCGCGGGCGCGATCGGAATCCGAGGCGCCACCGAACAGCAGGAGATACGCGTTGGCGCGCGGGTGTTCGGGGACGCGCGCGAGGGCGGTGCGCAACGACGACAGCGCCTTGTCGTTGTAGAACAGATCGTACTCGTCGAGCGCGCGCTTGACGAGATCGTCGCCGGGGAGCGCGTCGGGGACGGACGGCGTGCGCGTCATCATGTACGCGGTGGTGCTGCCGATCGCGAGCAGGCCGACGCCGGCGACGATCAGAGGCCACCGCTTGCGACGAGGTGTGAACCGACGGCGACGCTCGGCGCCGATCGCGTCGCGGAGCTCCTTCATCGACTGGTAGCGAGCGGCGGGTTGCTTCGCGAGCGCGCGAAACACGATGTCCTGGATCGAATCGGGGATCTCGGGGAGCTCGGGCGGCTCGTCCTTGGTGATCTGACGGAACAGCTCGTCCATCGACGTCGCGGTGTACGGCGGCTTGCCGGCGAGGATCTCGTGGGAGAGCACGCCGAGGCTGAACACCTCGGAGCGCTCGTCGGGCTGGTTGCCGTCGATCTGTTCGGGAGCCATGTAGAGCGGCGTGCCGAGGAGCTGCCCGGCGTGCGTGCGATAGGAATCGACCTCGTGCTGGGTGGGACCGCTGCGATCTGGCACCAGCGTCTGCGCCATCGATGGATCGGAGCGCGACGGTTCGCTCGGCATTGTTTCGTCGAGGGCGATTCGCTTGTCGACGGGCAATGGGCGCTGTGGTGGAGGAACGGTCTGCAGGTGCTCGTCGCGCAGCTTCGCGAGGCCGAAGTCGAGCACCTTGATGTCGTTGCCGGCCACCATGATGTTCGCGGCCTTGATGTCGCGATGCAGGATGTGACACGCGTGCGCGGCGACCAGCGCATCGGCGATGCCTTCGATCCAGCGCAGCGCGAGCTCGAGCGTCGGCGGGCCATCCTTGCGCAGCGCCTCGGAGAGCGTGCGGCCCTCGACGAGCTCCATCACCAGGATGTCCTCGCCGCGGTGCTCGACGATGTCGAACAGCGTGACGACGTTCGCGTGGCGGATCGCGGCGGCGGCCCTGGCCTCGCGAACCATGCGCGCGCGGCGTTCGATATCGCCGGAGGCGTCGGGCGGGAGGATCTTGAGGGCGACGTAGCGATCGAGGCGCTCGTCGCGCGCACGCCAGACCTCGCCCATCGCGCCCTTACCGAGCTGGGACACCAGCCGGTAGGGACCGATCAGCTCGCCAGCGTCAGGCACCGGCGGAGCATACGGTGGTCGCCGAATGCGCCATCAGTCCTTGGTTCGCTTTTTCCTGGTTGGCTTCTGCTTCGGAGCTCGTCAAACCCGTCGGCCCGCTGCCAGCTCGTCCGTTCGTAAGATGAGGGTTGCAGTCTTGGCCTCGAGCTCGGTGATTCGCTTGCCGTGATCCTTGGACGGCTCCATGATCGAGACCATCTTCGAGATGATCGACTGCTCCATCGTGGCGAACGCGCGCCCGTTCCTTTCGTCCTGGGCCTGGAACCGTTGCTCGATCTTCTCGTCCTGGGCTTGGAACCGTTGTTCGATCTTCTCGTCTTGAGCTTGGAGCTCCTCGCGGAGGATCTTGCGGGTGACGAGCTGGTCGTCGGGATGCGTCGGTGGAAGGGACACGTCGGACATGATGCTAACTCCTTCGGCGCGGGAGCGAGAGCACGCTGTGTGCCGCGCGAAGCGTGCGAGATCGCGTGCTCGGTTGTCCGGAATGTCCGGACTGCGTTCGCGCCGGACGTTACTTCGCGGCCATGAACGCGAGCACGGCCTTGTTGAACGAGGCCGGGTCTTGCCACAGCGCGAAGTGCGAGGTGTTCTCGAACACGACGAGCTTCGCGTTCGGGATCAGCTCGGACATCTCCTTGATCTGCTCGAGCTTGATGATCTCGTCGTGATCGCCGTCGGCGATGACCGTGTACGCCTTGATGGCGCGCAGCTGATCTTTGGTGAAGTTCGTCGAGCTCGTCCACACGGCCATCAGCGAGTCGACGACGGCGGCGAATGCGTTGGGCGTCTTCGACATCTTCATGAAGTCCTGCTTGCACTTCGCCGCGTAGGCGTTGAACGTGGCCGAGCTGCCTGCCCGGCGATCCTTGCTGCCCTTCGCGTCGTAGTTGGTGCCGAACACGAACAGCTTCGACACGCGAGCGGCGTGCGTGATGCCGAGGTCGAGCGCGATCGCGCCGCCATCACTCCAGCCGACGATCGCGGCCTTCGCGATGCCGAGCGTGTCGAGCACGGCGATCACGTCGTCGGCCATCGCGTGATACGAGAGCTTGGTCTTGGTCTTGGTGAGCGTGCTGCGGCCCTGGTTGCGGCTGTCGATCACGATCACCTGATACTTGTCGACGAGCGCAGCGACCTGGAACGCCCAGTGGTCGGAGTTGCCGAGGCCACCGTGGAGCAGCACGACTGGCTCGCCCTTGCCGTGGGTCGCGTAATAGATCTTGGCGCCCTCCCCGACCGTGACGTGACCGGTGGTCGACGCCGCGGGCATCGCAGGTGGCATCGGTAGCGTCTCCCAGCGGGGCTTCGCGTCGGCGAGCGCCGGCACGAGCAGCATCAACAACAACGCTGCATGCCGCATCTCTCGATCATGGGGCAACGGCTCGGCGAAGGCGAGGAACAGGATCTTCCCGCGCACGCTGGATTTACGCTTCGATTCGAAGCTTCCTGGTGCTTGGGTAGGTCTCTGGTCCGGCGGCCAAGGGCGACGCAATGCTGGAACCGATTTTACGTTTCGGGCCAGAAGCTCAAGTGATCCAGGCTGTTGTAGGGGTGGATCCTGTCCCCGGCGGCTAAGGCCGCGATTTGTGGTGCCGCTGTTTTGTTCGGGTGCGCGTGACTTCGTTAGCTGGGCTGGAGCGCCAGCTGAAGCTTGAAGGGCGCGTCGGTCGGATCGCCGTCGCCGTCCTTCGGGACCTGGAACGTCCAGCCCGCCATCTGTTCGCGGATGCAGCTGTCGACGTCGGCGTTTGCACCCTTCGCCTGGTTCTCGGTGGCGCGGCCGGTCGGATCGACGACGAAGCTGATCGTCACCTTGGCGACCATCGAGGCATCGGTGGACAGGCCGTGCTTGACGTAGCACCGCTGGAGGCCGGCCATGTACGCGCCCTGGATGCGGCCGAGCACGAGGTTGATGCTCAGCGGATCTTTGCCGGGCGGCTTCGGCATCGGGATCGGCGTGATGCGCGCGATCGGCTTGCGCTCTTCCTTCGCGATCTGATCGATGCGCGGATCGCCGAACGTCGGACCGTCGGGGCCGCTACCGATTCGCGGATCGCGATCGCGCGAGGTCGGGCGACCCGTGCCGTTGGTGACCACCCGGTCGCCGATGTTCTTGATCTGCTTGTCGAGGTCGGTGTCGGGTAGGCGGTTCGAGATCTCTTGCGGGCCATCGCGCCCGGGCACGTTGCCGGTCAGCACCTGCGCCCAGCGCTCGGCATCGGTGGGATCGGGAACGCGATCGAAGACCGGATCGCGCGGCTTGGTCGGCGTGCCGGTCTGCTGCGGCTTCACGGGCGCGGCCACGCCGGGTTCGGTCGACGGGCCTGGCGGTGACGGCGGCAGCTCGAAGTCCGGCATGTCGATGATGTCGTAGCGCGGCGGCTCGTACTGCGCGGCGATGTCCTCGGCGATCGAGCCGGACTCGCGCTCGGTCAACCACGCCCAGCTCGCGATGCCGAGGTGCACGACCATCGAGATCGCGACGATGCCGGCGAGCCGGCGATCGATCCGATCGGCGAACGTGCCGCGC
>JACCYD010000222.1 GCA_013696695.1 Deltaproteobacteria bacterium
GCGCGCGAGATCGTGGTGCCGCTCGCGAAGGGCTTCGAGTACCTCTCGGTGTTGATCGCAGCGCCCACGCGCGAGGTTCACGTCTCCGATCTGGTCGGCGACGACGATCGCGGTGATGCGGGCGATGTGCTCGACGCGCAGGCACGTGCGGCCTACAAGGCGCGCGCCGAAGAGCTGCGCGAAGAGCTCGAAGCCGCGCGCACCGCGAACGATCTAGGTCGGATCGATCGCCTCACCGGCGAGCTCGAGGCGGTCACCGACGAGCTCCTCGCCGGCACCGGCTTGGGAGGGCGCACACGCAAGGCCGGATCCCGTGTCGAACGCGCGCGGGTCAACGTCCAGCGCCGGATCAAGGATGCGATTCGCCGGCTCGCGACGGAAGACGCCGCGCTCGGGCGCTACCTCGAGGCCACGATCAAGACCGGCACGTTCTGCAGCTTCGTCCCGGTGTAACCCTCCGGAACGACTGTCCGGAACACTGTTCCGGAGCCAGTGAACGCCTTCGGGTCAGGAGACCCAGATGACCCAGACCACAAAAGACCTCGCGATCGATCACTTCAACCGCATCAACACTGGCGACCTCGCCGGGGCCGCCGCACTGGTAGCCGAGGATTGCGTCAATCACCAGGCGTTGCCGGAAGCCCAGGGCCGCGCCGGGTTCTCGACCATCATCGGCAAGATTCGCGACGCGTTTCCCGACCTCCGCTACACCATCGAGGACGTGATCGCCGAGGGCGATCGCGCGGTCGTTCGCGTCACCATGACGGGCACCCAGACCGGTCCGTTCGCGATGACGAAGATGCCGCTTCCAGCCTCGAACAAGCAGGTCAAGGTCACGCAGTTCCACATCGTGCGCACCGCGCGCGGTCAGATCGTCGAGCACTGGTTCGGCCAGGACGCGCTCGAGCTGTTCCGTCAGCTCGGCCTCAAGGTGATGCCGGCGGCGTGACGCTTGTGCTCCGGGCGCTTCGCGCGCACCGTTCCGCTGCCTATCATGAAGTCGCTGTTTGCTCTCGTGTTCGTGCTCGCGGCCTGCATCAAGCCGAATTGCCCGGCGCCGATCGGAGTGGTCAGGGTCGCCACGATTGCGACCCTCGGTGAGTCATTCACGATCGACTCCAAGATCCTGGGCGAGCGCCGTACGATCAACGTCTACCTGCCGCCCGATTACGCGAAGGGCGACAAGTTCCCCGTGCTCTACATGCCCGATGGCGGCATCAAGGAAGACTTCCCGCATGTCGCCGGCGCGGTCGACGTGTCGATCAAGAACGCCGTGATCCGCCCGCTGCTCGTGGTCGGTATCGAGAACACCGAGCGCCGCCGCGATCTCGCGCCCGTGACGACCGTGGCCGAGGAGCAGAAGGCCGCGCCCAAGGCGGGGGGCACTCAGAACTTCCGCGCGTTCTTACGCGACGAGCTCAAGCCGGCGATCGCGAAGCGCTACCGGGTTACCGAGGAGTCGGGAATCATCGGCGAATCGCTGGCGGGGCTGTTCGTCGTCGAGACGTTGGTCGACGAGCCGGCGCTGTTCGATCACTACATCGCCGCGGATCCGAGCGTGTGGTGGAACGAGCAGGATCTGGTTCGCCACGCGCACCCGAAGCTGGCGTGGTGGACGGCCGGCGCGAAGACGCTCTACATCGCGAACAGCAGCGAGGGTGATGCGCGAGGCATCGCGATGTTGACGACGGCGCTCGAGACGTATGCGCCGCCGGTTCGCTGGACCCACGAGCCGATGCCCGACGAGCACCACAGCACGATCTATCCGCGCGCCGCGCTTCGCGGCATCCGGCGGCTGTTCGCCGTGCCCGATTAGCGAGACAACCACTCGTCGAGCTGCTTGGTCTCCGCGCCGACATCGAGGTCGGTGCAGCCAAGCGCGCGGGCGAACCGCAGGATGATCTGCGCCTCGACGCTGTTCAGATCACCGTCGGAGGTGGCCAGCATGACGCCGTCGGCGACCAACATGCGGCCGAGCGCGCGGCTGTCGACCTTGGATTCAAGAGCAGCGGCGGCCAGCTTCTCGGGAGTCATCTTCTCGAAGAACGACGCCTCGAAATCGACTGTGACTGGCGTGCGGCTCGCGGCCAGCTCGCGCACGCGCGACGACTCCTCGGGGCTGACCTCGCGATCGACGCGCGCGATCGCCAACAACGCCTGCGCGTACGCCTGCCCCACCTGCTCGTTGAGCGCTTCCATGCCGCGACTCTACAGGTATGGTTCGGCGCATGAACGCGCTGCGAGACAAGATCACCGTGGTCACGGGAGCGAGTCGCGGCGGGGGGCGCGGCATCGCCGTCGAGCTCGGCGCGATGGGGGCCACGGTCTATGTCACCGGCCGCAGCACGCGCGATGCTCCGGCCACGACATACGGCGCATATCTCGAGCAACTCGGGCTCGCGAACATGCCGGGCTCGATCGACGACACCGCCGATGCGGTCACAGCCGCCGGCGGCAAGGGCATCGCGGTGCAGTGCGATCATACCGACCAAGCGCAAGTGCGCGCACTGTTCGCTCGGGTAGCGCGCGATCACGGACGGATCGACGTCCTCGTCAACAACGCCTGGGGCTATCACGAGACGTTCACGGTGGCCGGGCTCGACGCGCCGTTCTGGGACCAGAACATCGAGCAATGGCCGTCGATGTTCGATCGCGGTGTTCGCAATCATCTGGTGTCGTGCCAGGCGGCCGCACCGATGTTCGTGCGGCAGAAGGCCGGCCTGATCGTGACGACGACGTTCTGGGACCACGATCGCTACATCAAGGGCAACCTCATGTACGACGTCGCGAAGCACGCGATGATCCGGCTCGCCTTCGGGATCGCGGAGGAGCTGAAGCCGCACGGTGTGACCTCGCTCGCGGTGGCGCCGGGCTGGATGCGCACCGAGCTGATCCTCGCCGCGTTCAAGATCGACGAAGCTCACTGGCAGCTGGCACCTCCTCTCGCGAAGACCGAGTCGCCTCGTTATCTCGGTCGCGCAGTCGCCGCACTCGCCGCGGATACCGGTGTGCTCGCGAAGACCGGCAAGGTGCTGCTGGTCGGCGATCTCGCAAAGGAGTACGGCTTCACCGACATCGACGGTCGCGTGATCCCGCCGTTCGAAATGTGATCAGAGCCGATCGATCCAGATCGGCGCCGTCCACGCTTTTCGATCCGGGCTCGGCTCGGTGACCTCGAGATAGAAGAAGTGCTCGCCGGCCGTGGCGAGATCGATCGTGAGCGTGTGCCAGGTGCCACCGGCGAGCGCGTCGTGGCGCTGTGCCTCGCGCGTCGCGGTGCCGCCGATCGTGCCTGACCACACGACGACGTCGTAGGTGCCGGTGTAGTCGGTGTCGGCGAGGAAGACCTCGAGCGTCGCGGTGGTCTCGCGGGTCGTCAGCGTGCCGCCCATCGGTACGCGACCGTTGGCGTAGAGTCGCACCGCGAGTTGCTCGTCCTCGCTGGCGTAGACCAACCGCTGGTCGATCGCCGCGAGCAGCGCGCCTTCGCTGAGCTTGTCGGCGATGATCGCCGTGCGCGTCGAGTGGCCGGTGCCCCAGTTCGCGAAGTGGTTGTCGTGCGGTGCGGTCGGCGCCGTCTTGAAGCCGTGCAGCAAGTAGTAATCCCAGTCGCTGTGCACGCGCGTGAAGCGCTCGATCAGGCCGGTTGTCGAATTCTTTACCAAACTCGCGTTCTCGCGGTTCTCGTGCGCGATCTCGTTGCCGCGACCGACCAGCACCTCGGTGAGGCGGAGGTAGGGGCGCGACGCCTCTTCGATCGCGGCGAGTCCGGCATCGACCACCAGGCGATCCGGCATCAGCTCGCCAGAGATCCATCGCGGCAGCTCGGACTTCATCGGCTCGAAGTCGTCGAGGCCGAAGTCGTTGAACTTCTTCTCGCGGTCGGAGTTGTTGGTGATGTCGCGCAGGTTGATGTCGAAGATCTGATCCCAGTTGCCGTTGAGTGACGTGTTGCCTTCACCGCGGAACGTGCGCGGGTGGTTCATGCTGATGCGCGGCAGGTCGCCGTCGAGCTCGCGGCCCGGCAAGAACTCGCCGTACAACAGGTCGAAGCGCCCGCGCTCGATCTTTGCGAGCGCCTTGCTGCCGAGCACGTTGACGTGATTGCCCGAGCTGTTGGTGCTCCACTCCATGCCCGCGATCGCGACGAAGCTGCCCGCCGACGTCCTCGTGATATCCGCGGCGATCAGGGACAGCTGATCGAACTGCTCGGGGATCATGTTCGCGTTGTCGCCGGCCTCGGCGGCCGCGTCGTCGCAGGTGTGCGGCGTCAGCGCTAGAAAATCCATCCCACCTTCATCGCGGCCGTACTCGTAGGCGAAACGCGCGGCATCGGCCGGCGTCGGGCCGACGTCGACGGGCACCATCGTGCCGCTCGCATCCATCTTCAGCGGCTTGCCGTCGTCGAGCGCGGCGCCCGCGGCATCCGCCGGATAGTGCGCGTGCAGGTTGCCGAAGAACACGCGAGTCTCGTCGGCGTGTTGCCGTGCGGCGGTCTTGCCGGCGTCGAGCGAGTCGCCGCTGAGCGACCACATCCATAGCCGCGCATACAGCTCGCGGTAGGGGCGGGCGATCCGCGGATCGCGGTAGCGCACGAAGTTCTCGAAGTTCTTGAAGAACGCGCTGCCCGACCAGTTGCCAGAGCCGTTGACGACGATCCGATCGTCGATGATGGCGAGCTTGTGGTGCATGAGCTGGAACAGCTCGGGCGCCGTCTGCTTGTAGCGGATCGTGCCGCCGGCCTTGAACAGTCGGTCCCACGCCGCACCCGCGTGCTCGGCGCGATCCGTGGCGTTGACGATCACCCGCACGCGCACGCCGCGCTCGGCGGCCTTCGCGAGCTCCTTGACCAGATCATCGAATACCAGGTGGTGCATCAGCACGTCGATCGACTTGGTCGAGCGGCGCAGCTCTTCCTCGATCATCTTGATCGGCGCGCTGCTCGGAGCGAAGGTGGCCTCGGCGTTCGAACACGTGCCCGCCGCGGTCGGATCTCGGTCCCAGATCGCTTGGAAGTGACAACGGAACCCGCCGAGCAGCGGGTCGCCGTCGACGCTCTTGATCACGATCGTGCTCTCTTCGTTGATCGACGTGCCGGTCGACGACCAATTGTTGCTACCGGTCGCGAGCGTCAGCTGATCGACCACCATGAACTTCGCGTGCTGCAGGCCCGCGGGCGTGCCGCCACCCGTGACGAAGCGCAGGTCGACGCCTGCCGCGACCAGCCGCGTCGCGACGGTGTCGCCGATCTCCTGGCCGGCATCCATCGCGACGCGCACGATCACTCCCCGCGAATGGGCGCGGACCACCGCGTCTTCGATCGTGCGCACGCTGAACGTGAAGTTCGCGATGTCGGCAGACGACTCCGCGGCATCGAGCAGCGCGACGATCTTCTTGGTGATCGGCGAGCGCTCGACCAGAACGGCTTTGTCGGCCGCCGTGCAGACGTCGCAGAACGGCTCGGTCATGACGACGT
>JACCYD010000244.1 GCA_013696695.1 Deltaproteobacteria bacterium
CGCGCCGTAGCCGGCCTGGTAGTCGGGGTTGTCGCGCTTGCCCTCGGCGAGCCCGGCGGCATACGCAGTCGCGTCGAGCGTCTCGAGGTACCCGCGATCGCGGCACACGCCAACCTCGCGCGCGAGACCGTCTCGCGCGCTACCTGGGCGCGGTTCCTCCTCCTCGGCCGGCGCGCGCTTGCGGACCGCATTGCCATCGCAGGTCGCCACGCCCTCGGCAAAGCCAGCCTCGTAGCCGGCGCTGTTGCCATCGGCGAAGCCACCGTCATACGAATCCGTGTGGCCATCGGCCTCGCCGTCGGAGAGTCCGGCGCTGGCGCCAGCGGCGCAGGCACCGGGATCGTTCGCGCCGTCGAGGCTGCCCGACGTCACGCCGTCGCTGTAGCCAACGCCATAGCCGCGGTCGAAGCCGGTCGCGAAGCCGTCGTCGTAGCCCTCCGCCAGACCGTCCGCCTCGCCATCGGCGCGCGTCAGGGCGAGCCCGGCGGTCTTGCCGCGGGTGAAGCTCGCGGCGTTCTCGGCGCGTGCGGTGTCCTCGCCCTCGCGGTAGCCCGCCTCGTTGGGGCCGTTGTCGAAGCAATCGACCCGGTCACAGCCGGTGACCGCGAGCGCGATCGCAACGACGAGCCACTTCATCGACGATCTATCGTAGCAAACCCGATTCCGCCCCGTCGCCGGCTAACCTCGCGACATCCGGCCGGCGGGCGCCCCGTCGTGTCGCGCCAGCGCCACACCACCTGCGGGTTCTGCAGCGGAGAACCGGCGCTTCCCAGGCGACGTGCTGAGATGCACGGTCAGCCGAAACACGCCGCAGTCTAGCGGGACGGCCGTGTTAGCGTGCGCCGACGATTCCTGGGGGACCTCGCATGCGTTTTCTGATCCTGGTTAGCTTCCTCGTTGCGTGCGGACCATCGAACCGCAATGGGGACGACGACGACACGGACGCGCCTCCGATCTTGTGCGCCGACGGCGCCCACCAGTGTTCCGGCGCCGTCTACCAGATCTGCGTCGGCGGCCAGTGGACGATCCAGGAGGAGTGTCAGGTCGCATGCGCCGACACGCTCGGCTGCGTCAACTGCCAGCCCAACGACACGGTCTGCCAGGACGGTAACGTCCACAGCTGCGACGCGAACGGGAACGTCGGCGGCGAGACCGAGGCGTGCACCGGCGCCAACATCTGCGAGAGCGGTCAGTGCGTCGATGCCTGCGCGTCCGCCGCGGCGAACAAGAGCTACATCGGCTGCTCGTACATGGCGGCCGATCTCGACAACGCGGTCGAGGTGATCGGCGTCCAGGGGTCGATCAACTGCGCCGGCGTGCCGGGCATCAAGAACGTCACGATGCAGGCGTGCGGCAACGCCGCGAGCAATGCCGTCCAAGGCCTCTGCGATCCGCCGGGCAACACCTGCCCCGCGAACACCACCTGCAAGTCGATGAACGTCTGCATCCTCGACGCGCAGAATTCGCCGTTCGCGATCGTGGTCTCGAATCCGCAAGCCCGCCCGGTCAACGTGACGGTGACGGGCCCGAACGGCCAGACGATCCTGCAGTCGGTCGCCGCCGGCGCCGTCGCCGCGATCAAGCCGAACGCCGCGCCGAACACGATCCCCGATCAATCGATCGACGGCACCGGCCTCGCGAGGAAGGCCTACAAGGTCACCTCCGACCTGCCGATCGTCGCGTACCAGTTCAACCCGCTCGACAACGTCAACGTGTTCTCGAACGACGCGTCGCTGTTGCTGCCGACCACCGCGTACGACGTCGAGTACTACAACTTCGCGTGGCCCACCGAGGATCGCCGCCCGGCGAACCACGCCTATCACGGCTACGTCTCGATCGTCGCGGCCGAGGACGACACCATCGTCGAGGTCACGCCCTCGGCGGGGGTGCGTGCGAGCGCCACGCAAGCGGCGATCGCAGCCGGCACGCCGACGACGTTCACGATCGATGCGTTCGAGGTCCTCACGCTGCAAGCCGTCGGTGGCGGCGATCTCACCGGTACCAAGGTGCGCTCGGTCAACGGCACCACCACGTTCGGCGTGTTCGGCGGTCACGAGGCGATGGGCTTCGGCGAGATGACGCCGCCCGACCAGCAGCACAGCGCCGGCCCGTGCTGCGCCGATCACATCGAGGAGATGCTGTTCCCGACGTCGACCTGGGGCAAGACCTTCGCGATCACGCGCAGCAAGTCGCGCGGCACCAACGAGCCCGATCTGCTGCGCATCATGGCGCAGAAGCCGAACACCACGATCACGTTCGATCCATCGCCGGCGTCGGGCACCTGCGGCACGCTGCAGCCCGGCCAGTTCTGCGAGGTCAAGATCCAGGGCGACACCGGCATCGTCGCGAGCGAACCGGTGCTGATCGCGCACTACCTGTTGTCGGCGATCTGGTCCGACATCCTGTTCGGCGGCTCGATCGGCGAGGGCGACCCGTCGTTCTCGATCGCCGTCCCCGTCGAGCAGTATCGCAAGTCGTACACGGTGCTGGTGCCGTCGGCCTATTCGAAGAACTTCCTCTCGATCTCGGCGCCCGGCGCGGGGGCGGTGATCGTCGACGGGCTCGTCGTGCAGCTGACGCCGTATGCCGGCGGCCTGTATCGCGCAGCGCGCATGCAGGTGAACGGCGGGCAGCACGTGATCTCGTGCCCGAATGGCTGTGGCGTCGAGGTCTACGGCTACTCGGACGCGGTCTCGTACATCTTCGCGGGCGGGCTCGATCTCAAGAAGATCGTCCTCGAATAGATCCGTCGCAAGCGCAACTACAGCGTCGTGATGTCCTGATGGACAGCACCGTGTCCCTGATCGAGCCGTCAGTACAAATGTACTGACGCCGCATGGAGACGGCACCGATGCAGAGTCGGATCGCTTTCGTCGACATCAGTGCGGTGTCCCTTCCCTGATCGAGCCGTCAGTACAAATGTACTGACGGGCCGCACGGAGACACCTGTGCGCGACTACGTGTTGGATCTCAATCGGGCGTCGGCTCGTCGTAGGTGGCGGCGAGATTGCCTTCGGTCACACGGAGCGTCATCTTCGTCGTCGAGATCGTGCCGTCGCAGTCGAGGTCGGTGGATGCGATCGCTTCACCCTCGGTCTCCGACTTCTTGATCCATTCGTACGAGTACCGAGAAGGCTCGTCGACGGAGAAGCCCATCTCCTGCCAACCGGCCGCATCCCACGCCGACTGCGGTTTGTTCGCGAGTTGCTGGTTCGGGCCCGAGCACAGCTCGCTGATCGGTGCGGGCATCACGGTGGCGCTGTTCGGCAGCCGCGACTTGTCGATATACAGCGTCTTGATCTTCGTCTCGATCGACCGCAGCTGGAGGCTCGCCTCGCTGCGCTTGCTCTTCGTCACGTAGGTGTCGAAGCTGCTGACCGCCATCGTCGCCAGCACGAACAGGATCACGCCGATCAACAGGCCGAGGATTCCGCAGATCAGGCCGGCGACCGCCATGCCCTTGCCCTTGCCGCCGAGCTTGTTCGCCTTCGACATGCCAAGCGCGCCGAGGATGATGCCGACCAGCGCGCACGCCCAGCCGACGAACGGCAGCCAGCACAGCACGAGGCCGAGGATGCCGAGCACCATGCCCGCGACGGCCATGCCGTTGCCTGGTGGTTGCTGGTACGGAGGAGCCGGTTGTGGGGTCGCCATCGGCGGACGATATCACCTGCTCAATCGGGCGTCGGCGGCGATCGCAGGACGCGTACGATGCCGTCGATCACCTCGACCTCCCAGCGCGTCGTCGAGATCGTCATGTCGCAATCGAGATCGGCGTTCGCTTCGATCGTGCCGGTCTTGTCCGAGGTGCGCGTCCACTTGTACGAGTAGTGCGACGGCTCGTCGAGCATGAAGTCGAGCGCGCGCCAGCCGTCGTCTCGATGCCAGGCCGCGATCGGCCGCACCGGGAACTTGTAGCCCGGATGGTCCGAGCTGCACGCCGAACCGGCAGGACCGGGCATCTCCGCTGCGCTCGGCGGCAGCTCGGAGCGCTCGTGGTACTGACTCTGGATCCGTTTCTCGAGCAGCCGGAGCGACAGCTGGGAGCCCGAGGCCTTGCTCTTGTTCATGTACTCCATGAAGGCGGGGATCGCGATCGCGGCCATCACGCCGGTCATGAAGAACGACAGGATTCCGCACACCAGGCCTGTAATCGCGGCGCCCTTGCCGAGGTTGCCCAGCCGGCCCGCGCGCGACATCCCGATCGCGCCGAACACGATGCCGAGCAGGCCGGCGATCAGGCCGAGGAACGGAAACCAGCAGAGGACGATCCCCACGATGCCGCAGATCATCCCGGCCGTCGCCATGCCGTTCTTGCGAGGAGCTGCCATCACCGGAGTCGCCATGGCCGACGCTATCAGAGCTGGAGCACCGCGTGCTGGAGCGCGTTCGCCATCTCGGCGGCACTCGCGTAGCGATCGTCTTGCTGCTTCTCGAGCGCGCGGTTGATCACGGTTTCCAGCTCGGACGGCAACGCGGGATCGAGCGGCGGCGGCAACGCGTCGAGCTGCTGCTCGACGAGCTCGAAGTCATCGCTGCCGGAGAACGGCGGCGCGCCCATCAGCATCTCGAACAGGATGATGCCGATCGAGTACAGGTCGCTGCGGTGATCGACCTCCTCGCCTCGCAGCCGCTCCGGTGCGATGTACGACAGGCTGCCGACGATCGCGCCTTGCTGGGTCAGCTTCGCGCTGCCTTCGAACGTCGCGAAGCCGAAGTCGATCAACACGATGCGATCGATCGCAGTACCCGAGGGCTCGAGCATGATGTTCGCGGGCTTGAGATCGCGGTGCAGCACGCCGGCCTCGTGGACCGCTTGCAGACCCTGCAGCGCCTGGAACGCGTAGCTCGCGGCGCGTCGCGGATCGAGCCGGCCCTCGGACTTGATGACGCCGCGCAGGCTCTTGCCGCGCAGCAGCTCGGCGACCAGGTACGGCTCGTCGGCGGGAGTCACGCCGGTGGCCAACAGCGCCGCGATGTTGCGGTGACGCAGCACGGCCTGGACATCCGCCTCGCGCATGAACCGCTGGCGCGCGGCCGGATCGAGATCCTCGAGGTGGTGCCGCAGTACTTTGAGCGCGACGTAGGCTGCGGTGGACAGATCGAGCGCGCGATAGACGTCCGCCATCGCACCCCGGCCGATCAACGCATCGATCCGAAATTGCCGGCCGTAGACCTGACCGATCCGATCGCTCGCGGCTGCCATGCGCCGCATGAACGTACCAGCCTCGCGAGCGAGGTGGTATACGAGCGTCGTGCCGCGTCATCTGGTGAGCATCGCCGACCTCGACGCCACGGAGATCGTGAAGATCCTCGATCACGGTGATCGCTACATGGCGTTTGCCAACGAGCCGATCAAGAAGCTGACCTCGCTCCGTGGCCGCACGGTCATCAATCTGTTCTTCGAGAACTCCACCCGCACTCGGACCTCGTTCGAGCTCGCCGCCAAGCGGCTGTCGGCCGAGGCGATCAACATCTCGAGCTCGTCGTCCTCCGCCAGCAAGGGCGAGACGCTCTACGACACCGCCGAAAATCTGTTGGCGATGCATCCCGACGCGATCGTGATCCGCCACTCGTTCGGCGGCGCGGCGCACATGCTCGCCGAGGAAGTCGGCTGCTCGGTGATCAACGCAGGCGACGGCCAGCACGAGCACCCCACGCAGGCGCTGCTCGACGCCGCCACGATCCGCCGCGTCAAGGGCACGCTCGACGGCCTCGAGGTCGCGATCGTCGGCGACATCTCGCACTCGCGCGTCGCCCGCACGAACATCCTGTGCCTCGCGAAGCTCGGCGTGCGGATCCGGCTGTGCGCACCGTGGACGCTGATCCCACGCGGCATCGAGCTGATCGGCGGTGATGTCACCCGCGAGCGCGTCCGCATCGTGACGCGGCTCGAGGAAGCGCTCGAGGGGGTCGATGTCGTGATGATGCTGCGCGTGCAGGCCGAGCGGTTCGAGGGCGAGGCGCCGCGGTTCCCGAACACCCGCGAGCTGTCGCGGACGTTCGGGTTGTCCGAGCGTTCGCTCGGCTATGCGAAGTCCGATGCGATCGTCATGCACCCGGGCCCGATCAACCGCGGCGTCGAGATGTCGTCGCAGGTCGCGGATGGTCCGCGCGCCGTGATCCTCCAGCAGGTCAGCTGGGGCGTCGCGATCCGGATGGCGGTGCTCGAGCGCGTGATCCTCGGCGATCAGGTTGCGGCATGAGCAAGCCGGCCCTCGTCGTTCGCGGGGTGGTCAAGCAGTTCGGGAATCACGTTGCCGTCGACGACGTCTCGTTCGAGGTCGCGAGCGGCGTGGTCTACGGCATCCTCGGTCCGAACGGCGCGGGCAAGACCACGACGCTGCGGATGATCAACGACATCATCAAGCCCGATCGCGGCACGATCGAGATCAGCGGCTTGCCGCCCGGGATCGAGGCGGCGAGGAAGATCGGCTATCTACCCGAGGAGCGCGGCCTGTATCCGAAGATGCGCGTGCTCGACGCCATCGAGTTCCTCGGCGAGCTGCGCGGGCTATCGCGGCGCGATGCCAAGACGCGCGGCACCGCGTGGCTCGACAAGCTCGGCCTCGGTCAGTGGAAGGCGAACAAGGGCCAGGATCTGTCGAAGGGCATGCAGCAGAAGGTGCAGTTCGCAGCCGCGCTGATTCACGAGCCCGATCTGGTGATCCTCGACGAGCCGTGGAGCGGCCTCGATCCGATCAACGCCGAAGTGCTGCGCGAGACCGTCGAGGAGATTCGCGCGTCGGGTCGCACCGTGCTGTTCTCGACGCACCAGATGGAGCAAGCCGAGAAGGTGTGCGACGCGGTGTGCATCATCGCGCGCGGCAAGAAGGTGCTCGACGGTAACCTGCGCGAGCTCAAGGAAGCGTCGGCGTCGGAGGGGCTGATCGCGCTCGGCTTCGCAGATGCCGCATCGCGCGCCGCCGCCGAGCCGATCCTCGCCGACACCACGCTGGTGATCGAGCGCCGGCCACCGCGCGCGGGTGAAGTCGCGGATTGCGAAGTGAAGCTCGCGGAGTCGGCGGCGCCCGGCGCGCTGCTGTCGACGCTGCTCGCGGCCGGCGTCAACTTCCGGCTGTTCGAGGTGGTGACCCCGACGCTGCATCAGATCTTCGTCGACAAGGTCGGCGATACGGCCGCGGTCGCCGCACGGATCGACGAGGACGCGGCGTGAGGGCAGATCTCCGGGCGACGTGGGTGGTGGCGCGGCGCGAGCTGATCGAGCGCGTGCGTTCGAAGTGGTTCGTGGCCGCGACGATCCTCGGCCCGGTGTTCATGATCGCGATGTTGGTGGTGCCCGCACTGATCGCGTCGAGCAGCACCGCCGGCAACAAGGTCGACGTCGTCGACAAGACCGGCCTGCTCGGACAGCCGATCGCAGAGGTGCTCGCGCAGCTCGACTGGCAGGTCACGGTCGTCCCGTCGGACACGCCCGATGCCGTGGAGCTCGAGAAGATCCGCAACGATCAGATCAATGGCTTCATCTCGATTCCCGAGGATGCGCTCGACGCCGGCTCCGACCGCGTGATCGCTCGCCTCCGCCGCGTGACCGCGCGCCTGAACGCCGGCGAGGTGAAGCTGGAGCAAGCGCTCGCGTCCTACGCTGAAGGCGAGATCGCGTATCGCGGCGACAACGCCTCGAGCCAGGGCATCTCGCTCCGCGTGCGCGCTGCAGTGAGCACCGCCGTGCAAGTCGCGCGTGGGCTTCGCGCCAACATCCCCCAGACCAAGCTGCAAGAGATCCTCACGCCACCGACGGTCGCGACGTATCACACGACGGGCGAGACCGAGGGCAGCTCCGGTATGGGCGCATTCCTGATCGCGTACATCCTCGCGATCATCCTCTACATGGTGATCACGCTCTACGGCGTGGCCGTGATGCGGAGCGTGGTCACCGAGAAGACCTCGCGCGTGATGGAGATGATGGTCGCGGCGGTGAAGCCGCGGGCGCTGATGGCCGGCAAGATCCTCGGCGTCGGGGGTGCGGGCATCATCCAGGTCGCGGTCTGGCTCGGCATGGGCGCCGTCATGCTCGCGTATCGCGAAGAGCTGATCGGGGCATTCGGCGGCAGTGGTGGGGGCGGTGGGTTGCCGCCGCTCGCGTTCACCGAGATCGCGATCGTTCTGCTCTACTTCGTCCTCGGGTTCTTCTTCTACTCGGCGATGTACGCCGCGGTGGGAGCCATGGTGTCGTCGGAGCAGGACACGCAGCAGGTCCAGATGCCGGTCACGATGCTGCTCGTGATCGGCGTGCTGTGCCTGCAAGTGGTCAGCAATGCTCCGCGCGGCTCGGCGGCGACCATCATGTCGAATGTTCCGCTGTGGTCGCCGATGCTGATGCCGATGCGCTACGTGCTCGGCGGCGCGACACTCGGCGAGGTCGCGATCTCGCTCGGGATCCTCGTGGTCTCGACCCTGCTGGTGGTCCGCGCGGCCGCCAAGATCTATCGAGTCGGCGTCCTGATGTACGGCAAGCGCCCCGGCCTTCGCGAGCTCATTCGATGGCTCCGATATTGAAGTAACGAACGGAGGCCTTCCCTGGCAATCGCCGCAGAAATGACCGTACACTTTCAGGAATGCGGTCTTCCTGGGGAATCGCGTCGTCCCTGTTATTGGTGTGGACGTCGGGGGCAGCTGCCCAACCCGCGGATGTGACCGCGGGCACGCCAGGAGTCGTGGAGCCACCGCCTGCGATCGCCCTCGGCTACGGCGCGATGCCGGGCGGGCTCGAGGCGCCGAGTGCAGATGGCCTCCCCGCAGGTGTGTTCGGCGTCAGCCTGATCGGCGGTTTCGGGTTCCGCAACAAGCTGCTGTCCGACGAGCACAAGCTCAAGCGCGGCATCGGTGATATCGCGTTCGCATTCGCGCCGATCGAGCTGCTGACGCTCGGGCTCGCGTTCGACGGCCGGATCGACAAGCACAAGGGCGTCACACCCGGCGGTGACGACGGCTATGTTGGCGATCCACGCCTGATCGCGCGGCTCGCGAAGAAGCTCGGCCCGAAGCTCACCGCCGGAGGTCAGCTCGCGATCCTGATTCCCGGCAAGGACGCGCCGTCGGTCGCGGCCTCGGCGATCTCGGTCGAAGCGCGCGGGCTGGTGACGCTCGCGGCCGGTCCTGGCCGGCTCAGCCTCAACGCCGGGTTCCGGATCGACAACAGCGCGAAGTCGGTCGTCGATGACGACGGCAACGACAACCGCATGTTGCTGTCGGCCGAGGATCGGATCTCGCTCGGTGTCAGCGATTTTCACGCGGTCGTCGCCGGCGTGCATTACCAGCTGCCGCTCGGTCCGAAGGCCTATCTCGGCCTCGAGGGCAGCATGGATCTGTTCACCGGCGCCCATCTTCCCGATGGCGTGCCTGCCACCGACACCCCGGGCCCGATCATCCGCTTCGGCGCCACCGGAGGGTTTCATTTCACCAGCCAATGGTCTGCGTTCGCGTTCGTGCAGGGCGCGATCGTCTCGAAGCTCGAAGCGGCCGATGTCACCGCCGGCAACATCGCGCTGATCCCCTACGAGCCATCGTTCACCGGCGGCATCGCGATCACCGCGCGGTTCGGCGGCGGCGGCAGCTCCACAACCAACAACACGATCACCGCGAACGACTGCGTGAAGTTCCCGGAGAAGTGCAAACCGATCAGCGTCGTCGTGACGGCTGGGCTGTCGGGCTCCGTCCTCGACGATACCGGCAAGCCGGTCGTCGGCGCGAAGGTCACCGTTCGCCTCAAGAATAACAGCGGCACCGCTGCCACCGATGACAAGGGTGAGTGGACGGTCGCGAACGTGCCGATCGGCAAGACCGTCAACAACAAGACCGAGCTCGACGACACCGCCGCGGAAGTCACCGTCGAGGTCGAGGGCAAGAAGCCCAAGGTCGCGACGCTGACGCTCAGGGAAGGCACGGACAACAAGGTCCCGCCGATCACGCTCGATGCAGTGCTACCGCCCGGCCAGTTCAAGGGCGTCATTCGCGCCGCGGGTACCGGCAAGCCGATCGCCGGCGTCACGGTCAAGCTCGAGCCCGGTGGCGCGAGCGCGGTGTCCGATGCCGACGGCAACGTCTCGCTCGACGTCCAACCCGGAACCTACAAGGCCTCGGCGAGTGGCAACGGCTACAAGGAGCAGACGCTCGATGTCGTGATCGAGCAGAGCGCCGTGGTCGTGAAGCAATTCGAGCTCACCAAGTAGGCCGCTCGCGCTGAGATCATGCGACCGCCCGTACAGTCCACCTCGATGCTTGCTGCAGTGATCGTGTGGAGTGGGATCGTGCTGGCGGCGTGCAACGCGTGCAGCAAGAAGTCCGCGATCGCCACGCTCGACAAGGCGGACGGCCCGATCGATCGACAACCGGCGGGGGCATCACCATGGGCCGGTGCACCGGTCGGGACCGGGTTCTTCCTCGGCGATGCCGCGCGTACCGCGGACGGCGGCGCCCAGCTCACGCTTGCCGGTGGCGCGCAGC
>JACCYD010000248.1 GCA_013696695.1 Deltaproteobacteria bacterium
CCGCGGCACCGCGGGCAAGATCAACAACGCGATCGGCGCGTTCTGGAACCAGTTCGGCGCGGACATCGACGGTGCGCAGTCGGTCGGTCAATTCGGCAGCGCGCTGACGGTCTCGAACACCTACTTCGTGAAGAGCACGGACGCTGCGGCGGTGTGGCCGACCGGGTTCGACGTCAACAACGGCACCGAGAACGACGGCGGCTTCGACGAGGTCGCGATGATCGGCACCGGCACGAACAAGGTCGATGTCGACGTGCAGCTCACCGACGCGAAGAACATCACCGCGCCGAACCTCAAGCCGGCCGCGGGCTCGCCGGTGCTTATTGGTTGCGGCACGCCGCCGGCAGGCCTCGATACGACCGCGACGTTCTGCGGTGCGATCGGAAATGTCGACTGGACGCTCGGCTGGACCGCGTTCCCGGAATAACTGAACGCGAAGTCGCAAAAGACGCGAAACACTCAGACTCTTGCGGTTGTCCTAAGCGGAGTGATTCGAGTGAGGTGGATGGTTAGATCCTCTCACTGTGACAACGGCGTCGCAGATTCTGCGGCGCGTTCGTTATTTAGCCGTCACACAGCTGCCAAGATTCTCGTCACGGTCGCGCCACACTTCTTTCGAAGCTGTCACGAAGCTCCTAGACTCGTGAGGTGGGCTCGACGCGAATCGGATTCTGCTTGGTGTTGCTCGCGAGCTGCGCCGCAGATCCCGAGGTCTCCGAGACCTCGCTGTTCGTCAGCGATTATCGCGCGAACGCGATCGTCCGGTACGACACCGCCGGCGAGTTGATCGACGTGTTCGCGGCCGGTGCCGAGCAACGCCTCGATCGCCCGGTCAACGTCAAACGCGGTCCCGACGGGCTGCTGTATTCGGTCGGCTTCGGCCGCGGCGACATCAATCGCTATGATCTCGGGTCGGGCGCGATGGCGGACACGTTCTACTGGGACACGCGCACGCTCGAAGAACCCGTCGAGCTCGAGTTCCGCGGCGAGCATCTGTTCGTGCTCGGCAACGATACCAAGAACCTCGTCGAGATCGATCGCGATGGCCGGTTCGTGCGAGAGCTCGGCTATCCCACGATGCGCGGCGCGCAGGACTTCGTGATCGACGGCGACTTCGCGTATGTCGCCACCGAGTCGCACCCCACGCTCGGCAGCGCGATCCAGGTATGGAACCTCACGACCGGCACGCTCGAGCGTCACTTCGCCGCGTACGACGAGATCGCGTTCGCTTCCGGGCTGACGCTGCGCGACGGCGTGTTGCTGGTGTCCGATTTCGAGCGCGGCACGATCGTGCGGTTCGACCTGGCGACCGGCAGATCGCTCGGCGCCCTGGTGGAGGGCACGCTGTTGCCGGTCGAGATCGACATCGGTCCCGACGGCGCGCTCTACGTGCTCGATCTGAAGGGTTTGCACCGCTACGACCTCGCGACCGGCGCGAAGCTCGATCAGCTGATTCGCGTCGCCGATGGCGTGCTCGATCGGCCGCTCGGCTTCACCTTCGTCGTTGATTGATAATCGGGTGCGGTGCGATGACCACCCGACGTGGGCAGATCTCGTGACCAAGCTGTTGCCCGAGGCAGAGATCCTGACGGGCTGATGTACGGGTGTGGTGGCCGTGGCACCGAACTCGAGCTTCCGCGTCCGAAGCGTTGACCGCCGCCGCCAGTGTCCCGGAGATCGCGCTCGCCGTGCACCCGGCGCGCTCTGGCGTTCGGTTTGCACCGCATAAACCCCATGCGCAAACCCTCTCGCGACCGTGAGACCAAGCAAGCTGAGGAGCTCGAGGCGCAGCGCGCAGCCCGCAAGGCAGCGAGCCGCGATCAGCATCTCCGCGAGCAGACGAAGACCGAGGTCGAGCAACGCCCGTACCTCGACACCGAGGGTGGCGATTAGGTAGTTGTGGCGGGCCGTGACCGGGCGCATGCGCCCGATCGGTAGCGACCGACAGCGCGCACCGTATCCCACTCCACGATGGATGACCTTTTGGCCGACGGCGTGCTCGATCGGCCGCTCGGCGTCAGCGCTTCTTATCGGACAATGAAGTACGCGATCACCGCGCTGGCCACGACGAACACGGCGGCCAGGATCAGCGCGATGTGCGTGTTTCGAGTGTTCTCGACCTCCTGCATGCCGAATGCAATCTTGGTGTAACCGTCCTCGATCAGGCTGATCTCGATCGACACCGCGCTCGCATCGCTACGCTCGGCCGGACCCATGGCCTCCTCGATCCATCCGGCCACCTGCATCGAATTCGGCATCTTCTTCGCGACCTTGGTGAGCGCCTCGCGCATCGCGCTCGCGCGCTGCCAGCGCTGCTCGGGATCGCGGCGCAGCGCCGTCATCACGACATCGTCGACCGCCGCCGGGACGCGCGGATTCCATTTCGACGGCCGCTCGATGGCCAGCGATTGCACTCGCTTGAGCGTCTCGAAGTCGTTGTCGACCTGGAACAACTTGCGGTGGGCAAGGAGCTCGTGCGCGAGGATGCCGGCCGCGAACAGGTCGACGCGGCTATCGATCTTCCCCTCGATGTATTCGGGCGCGACGTACGCGAACTTGCCCTTGATGAAGCCGGTCTTGGTGCGAACGCTCGAGCTCGCCGCCTTGGCGATGCCGAAATCGATCAGCTTCGCCACGCCCGCGGTCGACACGATGATGTTCGATGGCGTGACGTCGCGGTGGATGATGCCGAGCGGCTTGCCGTCGTCGGTGAGGTGATGCGCGTAGTCGAGTGCGTCGAGCAGCTGCGTCACGATGTACACCGTGATCGGGATCGGAATCTCGCGCTTCACGGTCCAGCAGTGATTCATGATCTGCGACAGCGTCGGGCCACGGACCAGCTCCATCGCGATGAAGTACGTCTCGTCGACGAGACCGACGTCGTAGGTGCGGGCGATGTTGTCGTGCTGGAGCTTCACCGCGAGGTTGGCCTCGTCGAGAAACGCCTGCACGAACTCGTCGACCTGCGCGAGCTGCGGGTGGAGCCGCTTGAGCGCGACAGGTTGCCCGGAACCGTCAGCCTTGTTCGCGCGATGGACGCTCGCCATCCCGCCGACGCCGAGCTTCTCGTACACGAGGTACTCGCCGAATTCCTCGGGCTCGATCACGCCTTTTTGATGACCTCGGCTCGCGCTCGTCCGTCATCCTCGCCACCCTCGCTACCCTCTCCCAGCTCGGCCGCGCCGAGGTCCGGGTCGTCGGCGGCATCCGCGTCGGAGTCGGTCTCGTCGGCGGCATCGTCGTCCGAGTCGACCTTGGCTTTGGGCAGCGTGATCTTCGGATCGTCGGGATCCGGTCGGAACAGCAACACGGTGTTGCCGAGCACCTGGGCGACATCGCTCCTGGTGCGGGCCGCGATCGCATCGGCCGCCTCGTGGCGATCGACCTTCGCGTTCTCGCCGATCCTGAGCTTGATCAGCTCGTGGTCGGAGAGCGCCTGGTCGACCGCAGCCACCAGGCCGTCGTCGACGCCGCCCTTGCCGACCTGGACGATCGGCTTCAGTTCATGGCCGAGCCCACGCAGGTACCGGCGCTGTTTTCCGTTGAGCACACCGGGTGCGTAGCACTACCGCGATCGCCGCCGCAACAGGGCAGCCAGCGCCACCAGCAC
>JACCYD010000254.1 GCA_013696695.1 Deltaproteobacteria bacterium
TCGCGGCACCGCACGTGACCTCGGCGTCGCGATCCGTCGCGCGTGGCACCTCGCGTGGAGCCGGCGCGAGAGGCCGGAGACCTGATGGCGACCAAGCCGTCGTTCCGCGTGTTCCTCACCCGTCACCACGGGCCTGGGGATCCGAACGGGCAAAACATCTGGTCCGCGGTGATGCTGCGCCGTCATCGCGTCGCGTTCGACACCCCACCGCCGGCCGCGATGGCGACCGACGTCGAGACCGCACTGCGCCGGCTCGCGCCGCAGGCCGCGCTGCTCGCCGACGAGGACGATGGCTCGATCGATCGCTACGTGTGGACCGAGGAGCTCGAGCTCCGCCAGATCAACGTCGAGATCCACCCCGGCCGCCCCGATCCGCGCGGCTACGTCATCGGCAGCTCGATGGTGCCGATCCGGCTCGGCTACGCGGCGGGCAAGCTCGACGGCGGATCGCTCTACCGCGTGATCGTGCCACGCTTTGACTTCACGTTCGTCACCGAATCGCTCGACACCGTGGCCGACACGATTCGCTCGCTGGTGTTCGCCGCACTGGTCGGCGATTCACCCGCGTCGCTCTACGATCTGCGTCGCGAGGTCGAGGAGCAGATCGTCGAGTGGAAGCCGATCGACGCGCCGGTCACCGGCCGCAAGCGCGACGAAGCCGAGCCGACACCCGCACCGACGCTCGAGGCGGTCGCCGAGGATCTCGTCGCGGTCGCCCGCGCGAATCGACTGACGCACACGGTCGGCGTCGATCCGACCTACGACCAGCTCGCGACCCTGGTCAACCAGCCGAAGCTGCCGAGCCTGCTGCTCGTCGGGCCGCGCGGCTGCGGCAAGTCGACGATCGTGCGACGGTTCGCGCGCGGGCTCCTCGACCAGAGCCGAGGGCGCGCCGGTCGCCGCCGCCGGCTGTGGTCGACCAGCGCGGATCGCATCGTCGCCGGGATGATCTATCTCGGCATGTGGCAGCAGCGCTGCCTCGACATCGTCCGCGAGCTCAACGATTCGGCCGACGTGCTCTACGTCGATCGGCTCGCCGACATCATGCAACCGGCGAGTGATGGCGCGTCGATCGCCGAGCTGATCGGTCCTGCCGTCATCGGCGGCCAGCTGACGATCGTCGCCGAGTGCGACGAGATCGAGCTCGTGCGCGCTCGCCAGAAGTACCCTGCGCTCGTCGACGCGCTGCGGATCGTGCGCGTTGCCGAGGCCACGCCCGCACTCACGATCGCGTTGCTCGAACCGTACGGCCAGCGCCTGGATCCGGCGGTGACGCTGTCGCACGATGGCGCGCGGCGAATGGTCGAGCTGCTCGGTGCGTTCCGTCGCGACACCGCGTTCCCCGGCAAGGCGCTCGCGTTCGTCGACTATCTGTCCACTCGCCCCAAGTCGGGGACCGGCGGCGAGCTCGGCATCACCCAGATCACCGACGCGTTCGCGCAGTGGTCTGGGTTGCCGGTCCAGCTGCTCGCGCCCGAGCACGCACTCGACACCGCCGCGGTCGCGAAGGGATTGCGCGCAGGCGTGATCGGCCAGGATCACGCGTGCACGATCGCCGGTCGAGTGATCGCGCGCCTCAAGGCCGGCCTCGACGATCCGCAGCGGCCCGTCGGCACGCTGCTGTTCGCGGGCCCGACCGGCGTCGGCAAGACGGAGCTCGCGAAGCAGCTCGCGCGGTTCTTGTTCGGTGATGCCGATCGCCTGGTGCGCGTCGACATGAGCGAGCTCGTCACCGGTGCCGCCATCTCGCGTCTCATCACGCCCTCGCCTGCGGGTACCAGCCTCGCAGATCGCATCCGCCGCCAGCCACTGTCCGTCGTGCTGTTCGACGAGATCGAGAAGGCCGATGCCTCCGCGTTCGATCTGTTGCTCGGCGTCGTCGGCGAGGGTCGGCTCACCGATGCGCTCGGGCGATTGATCGATTTCCGGATGGCGATGATCGTGATGACCACCAACCTCGGCGCGGCGGACCCTCACCCCGCCGGGTTCGGCTCGTCGGATGTCGCCGATCACGCCGGCGCGGTGCGGAAGTTCTTTCGCCCGGAGCTGCTCGGCCGGATCGACTCGATCATCT
>JACCYD010000289.1 GCA_013696695.1 Deltaproteobacteria bacterium
CCAGAGAACCGGTCACCTTCGATCCCGGCGATCGGGGCTTCGTCTACGAGGTGGCGCGCAAGATCGTCGGCAGCCCCGACGACGCGGAAGACGTCACCCAGGACGCGCTTCTCCTCGCCTATCGCTACCGCGATGCCTTCCGCGGCACCTCGCGGTATCGCACGTGGCTCTATCGCATCGCCACCACCACCGCGCTCGGCCATCTGCGCCGGCAGCGTCGTGCCCGCGTGCGGCTGGACGGCGAAGCCGAGCTCTCGATGATCGATCGCGCTGCCGATCCTGCGAAATCGCCGGATGCGTTGATCGCCGAGGCCGAGGAACACGCGCTCGTTCGCGGCGCGCTCGCCGAGCTCACTCCGAGCTACCGCACGATCCTCCTCGCGCGGACGACGGCCACCGAGGTGGATGTCGCGAAGCAGCTCGGGATCACCGTTGCGAACGTCAAGATCCGAGCGCATCGCGCGCGCAAGCAATTGCGCGCCACCCTCGAGCGCTTCGAACAGGCCGCCGCGTGACCGGGCTTCCCAACATCGCCCTTCGCCATCACGCCGCGCTGCTGCTCGGCTGCATCGTCGCGAGCTGCTTGCCCGGCGTCATCGGCGCGCAGTTCGAGCCCGGCGAGTGGTATGCGCAACTCGAGAAGTCAGCGCTGACTCCACCGGGCTGGGTGTTTCCCATCATGTGGACCGCGCTGTACATCTCGATCGGCGTCGCGCTCTACATCTACTTGGTGCATGCACCAGCGCGCGGGCGCCGCGGTGCACTCGCGGTGTTAGCCGGGCAGCTCGTGCTCAACGCGGCGTGGTCGTGGCTGTTCTTCGGCCGCCACCTGATCGGAACCGCGCTCGTCGAGATCGTCGTGTTGTGGGTTGCGATCCTCGCGACGATGTTCGCGTTCGCGCGCCACAGCCGATTCTCCGCCAAGCTGCTCGTGCCGTACCTCGTGTGGGTGACGTTCGCCACCTATCTCAACTTCGTGATCTGGCTCGGCAACTGATCACGGCGCGCGGACCACTCCGCCGTCGACGTCACGCACCGGGCGGCCATCCGACGTGTTGCCGTACTGGATCGTCAGGCTCGGCGACGTCTTGAAGCCCCAGGCCTGGAACAGCGCGATCGGATCGATGGCGTTGATGCGGCCGCGTGCGATCTCCTTCGACAACCGGCCCGAGAACTCGACGCTGGTGATCACGCCCGCCGACGCGGTGATGTGGCCGATGTACAGCATCGTGTGGCAGTCGTCCGCGAACTGCGCGAAGTCGCTGCAGCGCGAGAGGTGCGGATTCGTCAGGATCAGATCCTGGAGCTCCGACCGGCGCGCCGCCGGCAAGCAGTGGATCGTGCCATCCGACAGGAATCCGCAGTTGCTCGCCCAGATCTGATTCGACGAGCCGCGCGCGAAGATATCGGGATGAAACGCTTCGTCGTACTGCGCGACGATGTTGCCGGTGCCGCCGCGTCGCTTCGCGTAGGTGACCTGCTCGAAGGTCTGGCCGCCCGAGGTCACGCTCTCGACGCCGGTGATCGCGTTGTACTCGACGGTGGTGTTCGCGAGATCCGCCGCGAGCCGATCTGGCGTGACCACCGTGTGCTGGAACGTCATGTTCTCGGTCGGTGGAGTCGTCGTCGGATACGGGTTCCACACGCCCTCGCCGCTGGCATCGGTCTCGCGCACGTCGAAGGCCGCTGCGCCGTTGAGCCGTGCCTTGGCGAGGAGCGCACGCACCTTTGCCGGAACCACGTTGCCGCCGTAGCCGCCACGGGTCATCAGCTCCCGCACTTCGGGGCGCAGCAGATTCGCCACCGTCGCCAGCTCGAGCGCTCGCTCGGTCGCCGCTGCGGGCACCGTGTACGTGGTGCCCGCGACCGCATCGCGGACCACGAGCATCTCGGCCTTGCTCACCGTGTCGCCGGCCGCTGCAAACAACGCATCGACATCGGCTGCCGACAGCTCGCCGTCCTTGACCAGCTCGTCGAGCGCGCGCTCGACCGTTGCCGCGT
>JACCYD010000331.1 GCA_013696695.1 Deltaproteobacteria bacterium
CGAGTGGACCGGCGATCGGTTGGATTCGATCAGCTTCCGCTCTGGCAACGAGGGCACGCCACACGACCTCGAGCTGATCCAGACCGACACGCTCCAGTACCAATGTGCGGCAGCGCGCACGTTCAGCGGACGCACGTTCAAGCGCCCGCGCGTACGCCGGTAGATCTCTCCCTCGATCGCTCTCGCCGGGGGATCGCATTCAGGTGCGGCCTTCACTATGCTGCGCGCATGCGGTTCGGGATCGATTTCGGCACCACGCGTACCGTGGTCGCGGGCTGTTTAGACTCTCGGCATCCCGTCGCCTCGTTCGACGAGGACGGCGAGTACAAGGAGCACGTTCCCGGGATCGCGGCGGTGGTCGGCGGGCAGGTGATCGTCGGCTGGGATGCCGCACGTGCGGTCGCCGATGGTAGCGCCGAGCAGGCGATCCGATCGATCAAGCGCGTGATCTCGACGCTCGCACCCGATCAACCGGTGCCGGGGCTGCCGAACGTCACCGCGCTCGAGCTCGCCACGCTGTTCTTGCGCGAGCTGCGCCGCGTGCTGGTCGAGCGCTCGAATCTCGAGCTCGATCCGAACGAGCTGTTCGAGGTCATGGTCGCGGTTCCGGCGAGTGCGCCATCGCGCCAGCGCTGGCTGACGCTCGAGGCGTTCCGTCGCTCGGGCTTCCAGCCGATCGGGCTACTCAACGAGCCCACCGCGGCGGCGATCGAGCTCGCGCATCTACACCTCTCCGATCTCAGTGCCGGCAAGCGGCGCAGCCCGAAGAAGTACGTCGTGGTCTACGATCTCGGCGGCGGCACGTTCGATGCCTCCGCAGTGTCGCTCGAAGGTCAGCGATTCGAGCTGATCGCCACCGAAGGCCTCGCGACGCTCGGCGGCGACGATTTCGACGCGTTGATCCTCGAGCTCGCGGGCATCGTGCCCACGCCGCAAGCACTCGAGAGAGCGCGCGAAGCGAAGGAGAGCCTGCGCGCTGGCACGAAGAAGCTGTTGCTCGAGTCGGACGACGATTCGATCACCATCGATGTCGCGGAGCTCTACACGCGCGCGCAGCCGCTGGTCGATCAAACGATCGCGCAGGTCGAGCAGCTGTTCAGCCGGCTGGTCGAACGCGGCATCGATCCCGATGATCCACGCGAGCTCGGCGGCGTGTATCTCGTCGGTGGTGGCGTCGCGTTCCCGGCGGTCCAGCGATCGCTGCGCGCGCGCTTCGGCAAGAAGCTCCAGCTCGCACCGCAGCCGTTCGCAGCCACCGCCGTCGGGCTCGCGATCGCGGCCGATCCCGCCGCTCAGATCAGCGTTCGCGAGACGATCACCCGCCACTTCGGCGTCTGGCGCGAAGCTGACGATGGCGTCGACAAGGTGTTCGATTCGCTGATCGGGAAAAACTCTGACGCACCCACAGTGATCCGGCGGTACCGGCCCACCCACGCCGTCGGCCATCTGCGCTTCCTCGAGTGCGGCGCTCTCGACGATGCCGGTCAGCCCGTGCAGGATCTGGTGCCCTGCACGGACGTCTACTTTCCCTATGATCCTGCGCTCGGAGCGTGCGACGAGACGGAGCTCGCCCAGGTCCCGAACGTTCGGCGCTCCAAGCTGGCCGACGAGATCGCCGAGACCTACACGTACGCGCCCGACGGCACGATCTCGGTGCACATCGAGAACGTGTCTCGCGGCTACGGCCGAACGTTCCACATCGGCGCGCTTCGCTAAGGACGGACGAGTCGGACGTCCGGAAGCGGACGAGTCGGACGTCCGGACGCCGGATGTGCGCTGGGTACTCACATCGCGATCGCAAAACCGATCACGCTACAATCGTCAATAGTGGCCGACGGCAAGCAGCCCGAGAAGAAGAGTGCCGCGGTGTCTGCGGCCACGATGAAACCGGGCCCGATCTCGCGGCCGATGGGTGCGGTGAGAGTGCCGATGCCGGCACCACAGAAGCTCGCGGACGGAACGCCAGCTCCGCGACCCGAGCAAGCGCCACGACCCGCGGTTCCGCTTCGCGCACC
>JACCYD010000036.1 GCA_013696695.1 Deltaproteobacteria bacterium
CCTTTGCGAAGTGGCTGGTCACTCAAGGACAAGAGATCGACGCGAAGACCTCTCGAGGGACGGCGCTTCGCGTGGCAGCCTGTGCCGGCCGCCTCGAGCCCGTGAAGTGGCTGCTCGCCCAGGGTGCCGACGTCAACGCGAAGGCCCACGGCGAGAGTGTTCTCGAGGTGACGCTGTCGTCGATGACGAACGCCGATCTCGAGGATCGCGCACCGGTCGTGAAGGCACTGATCATGGCGGGCGCGAAGATCACGCCCGCGGCGAGAAAGGCCGTGCAGGTCGCGTATTCGGCCTTCGATTACCACCGCGAGGCGATGGCGCCTGCGTTTCGCAAGAAGGGCGAGGCCGCGGCGGTCGCGCTGTGCACGTTCCTCGGTGTCGAGCCGCCGAAGCCTCGCATCATGCACGATGGCAAGAGCGCGATCGCGGTTCCGAAAGGCACGGTCGCGAAGCAGTTCGAGACGTTGTGGAACCTGCTGGTTCCATCCAGCGGCGCCGCGAAGACCGCGCAAGGCGAGGTCGTGCGGATCGCGGGACGGATCAACCTCGAGCTCTCTCGCAACGGCGGGATGAACTGGGATGCCCAGTACCGCAAGATGGCGAAGGCGTTCGCGCGCCGCATCGCGAGCGGCACGCCCGTCGATGACGAGCTACTCGCGGAGGCCTCGACGTCCATCGCCTCGATCATCAAGTCACCACGACAAGACCACGTGCAGGAGTTGTGCAGGATCGCCATCGCCTGGGTGCGCGCCAACCCGAAGCCGATCAAGTGCGGCCCGGTCGACTACGATCGCTAGCCCGGTAGCGTCTTCGCGATCAGCTCGAGCGAACGCGTGCGATCCGCGAGCGACGGCAACAACGTCGAGAGCATGAGCTCGTCCGCCTTCGCGTCGCGGGCCAGTGCAGTGAGCCCTGCGACGACCTGCGCTGGATCGCCGATCACCGCGCCGGTGAAGAACTCGTCGGCGATCAGGCGTTCGTCGGGCGTCATCTCGTAGGCGAGCGCTTCCTCGACCGTCGGGATCGGGCCGCGCTGGCCGGTGCGATTGCGAACGATCGCGAGACGCAGCGGCGCGGCGAGACGCTCGGCCTCGTCGGTGGTGGGGGCACACACGCAGGTGACCGCGAGCATCGCGTACGGCGTGGGATGGGCGCGCGACGGCTGGTAGAGCGTGCGGTAGTGCGAGATCGCCTGGACCGCATGACTCATCGCGAAGTGCCCGGCGAACGCGTACGGGATCCCGAGCTGCGCGGCGATCGCAGCACCGGCGAGCGTCGAGCCGAGCATCCAGATCACGCCGGCGGAGACATCGGAGGGCATCGGGATGATCTTCGCGAACGGATGCGAGGGCTGAAACTCGCCGTGTTCGAACGCGAGCAGCTCGACGAGCTGGTGGTTGACCTCGCGATCGCTGCGACGGAGCGCCGAGGACGCGACCGGATCGGTGCCGGGCGCGCGGCCGAGACCCAGATCGATGCGGCCGGGTGCGAGTGCCTCGAGGGTACGAAACGCCTCGATGACGTGAAGCGGTGCGTGGTTCGGGATCATCATGCCGCCGGCACCGAGGCGGATGCGCGTGGTCACCGCGGCGGCGTGCGCGATCAGCACCTCGGGCGCCGACGTGGCGATGTTCGCCATGTTGTGGTGCTCGGCGAACCAGTACCGCGTGTACCCGAGCGCGTCGGCGGTGCGTGCGAGCGCGATCGAATCGCGAATCGCCTGGCTCGGCGAAACGCCGGTACCGACGGGAGACAGATCGAGCACCGACAACTTCATCGCGGGACCTTAGCGTAGAAAATTCGCGACGACGCTCATCGGATCTCCGGCCCGCTCGCCAGCTTCGAGGAGCTCGTCGACGATCACGCCGAGCGATTCGGTCGCGAGCCGACCGTAGTCGGCCGCGTCGAGCGGCAAGAACCACAAGAACCCCGAGGAGAATCGATCGTGTCCGTACGCGGAGCTCCATGCCGACGCGTCGATCACGTTCGCGTCGTCGGTGGGTTCCGTATATGGGCCCATGCCCGCGGCGAGCAGCATGGTCGGGGCCGGCATCAGCACGCCGCGCGACAGCTTCGACGCGGTCCACTCCTTGTCGCCGGGCCCGAGCTCCATGCCGTCGCGCGGGCCGTAGATGTCGCCGCTCTCGATCCCGGTTCCGACGGTACGACCGACCGCGGCGAGCCAGTGGAACAGCGGCGGCACTTGCGTCGTCGTCCAGATCGGCAGACGAAGCGCGGTGGCGACCCGCGACGGAATCGGATCCTGCGTGTTGTTGGAGATCAGCACGAGCTCGACGTGACGGAACGTGTTGGCGTCGGCTTGCTGTGCGACCAAGCTGACGCCACACGTCGTCACGATCCAGTGATCGGGTGACCGGTCATCCCAGGAGAAGATGCGCGCGAGCACCACCGGCTCGACGACCGACTTGGGATTCGGCTCCGGTGCGAACACCAGGGTCGCTTCGTCCGACCAGCCGCGGTGGTGCAGCGTCTGCCACGACGGCGTCCGCGCGAGTCGCTCGCGAACCCACGCCGGTGCTTTCGCGACCGGGCCGAACCAGGACTTCGCAGGTGCTTCTTTGCGGAAGAAGGCCATGCCGGATCCTACCGGCAGTCGTGGGTGACCAGGCGCTCGGGGGCGCGCTGCTCGCCCTCGACCACACCAATGAAGTAGACGGCAACGCGCATCGGCGCGAGCTCGCTCTTGCAGCGCGCGATCGCGAAGCTCTCGCGCACCTCCTCGAACGCGAGCAACCGTCGCGTGTAGACCAGCTCGCGCGTCGTGCGAATGCCCTCGCGAAAGCTCTCCGGTCGCGCCCACGAGACAG
>JACCYD010000343.1 GCA_013696695.1 Deltaproteobacteria bacterium
GGACGGCAGCGAGCTCTCGCAAGCCGTCATCACCCGCCTCGGCGCGCGCGCGTTTCGCGGCCGCATCGAGAACAAGCGCAAGAAGCGCACGAAGCGTGTGTTCGATCCGGATCCGGTGCTCGCGCCACCGCTGATGCCCGAGCCGATGCGCCCCGCGATCGTCGTCGAGCAACCCGAGCTGGCCGCCGAGCCGAAGCCTGCACCGAAACTCGAGGTCGAGCCGATCGCGCACCCGATCCAGAACCTGGTCGATGCGATCCGGCTGCGCTTGACCGATCTCGACCTCGCGACGTTCGAGCTCGCGGTCGAGAACTTCGAGAGCCCGCTCCTCGCGTTCTCGCGCGGCAAGCTCTGCTTCGCCGGTGGCGCGACGCGCCTGCACGCGATCGCGAATGCACTCCGCACGAACAGCCCGTGGGCCCCGCTCGCCGTCGATGCGGTGATCGCGCATGCGGTCACCGTGCTCGACGAGGCGCGGTCCGAGGTCAACGCGCAGACCGTGCGCGACGTGCTCGCCGCGATGCTCGTCGACTAGAGCTAACGGCCTTCGCCTCTGTCGTACGCGTTGCGCGATTTTCGGATCACCTCGATCGCTTGCAGGAAGCCGTACATCTCGCCGACCTCGACGGCCTCGGCCTTTGCCTTGCCCTCGAGCCCCTTGTAGTCGCGGAAGAACCGATCGAGCTCGCGCATCAGGTGCGGCGGCAGCGAGCGCAGCGTCTCGTAGTGCGCGAACGACGGATCGTCGATGCAGACCGCGACGATCTTGTCATCGCCACCCTTGTCGTCGACCATGCGCAGACCACCGAGCGGACGCGCGCGCACGATCGTGAGCGGCTCGACCGGCTCCTGCATCAGCACGAGGATGTCGAGTGGATCGCCATCCTCACCGTGCGTGCGCGGGATGAAGCCGTAGTTCGCGGGGTAGTGCACCGCGGAATAGAGGACGCGATCGAGGCGCAACAGGCCGGTCGGCTTGTCGACCTCGTACTTGAGGTGCGAGCCGCGCGGGATCTCGATGACCGCAGGCACGAACGCCTCGATATCGGGCGGAACCTCGATGTCGTGAACCGGATGCATTCGGCGACAGTATCAGAGCGTGTTCGCGAGCTGGCCGCAGGCGGCCGCGACATCGCCGCCACCGGAGTAGCGGCGGTGCGACGGCAGCCCCGCCGCCGACAACACGGCGCGAAACGCGGGCTCGCGATTCGAGCGCTGGAACGGCTCCGGCGCGGATGCCGGATCGTCGTCGGAGATCGCGTTGTACGCGACGATCGAGATTCGCGGCCGGCGGCCGGTCGCCTCGGTGAACGCGATCACCCGCGCCGCGAGTGCACGCGCGTCGGCGTCGGAATCGTTGACGCCGTCGAGCAGCGTCACCGCCCACATCGGCGACAGCCCGGTGGTCTTCGCGTGGAACGCGCAGGCGTCGATCACGTCGTCGAGCTCGTGGCGATCGGCGATCGGCATCACGCGCTTGCGATGCGCCGCGATCGCGCTCGACATCGACAGGCCGAGGCGCACGCGCGGCTGCTCCGCCGCGAGCCGCCGGATGCCGCTCGGCAGTCCGGCCGTGCACACCGTGATCGCGCGCGCGTCGATGCCGAGCGCCGACGGCTCGCTCATCACCGCGATCGCTTCGAGCACCGCATCGAGATTGGCGAGCGGCTCGCCCATGCCCTGGAACACCACGCCGTGCACGCGGTTGATCGGCGGGCGACCAGCCGTACTTAGGGGCAGCCGCGATCGCACGATGCGAACTTGCTCGATGATCTCCCATGCGGCCAGGTTGCGAGACAACCCGAGCCGACCCGTCGCGCAGAACGCGCAGGCGAGCGCGCAGCCGACCTGCGAGCTGACGCACGCGGTGTAGCGACCTTCGCGTTCGAGCGGAATCCGCACGGTCTCGAACCGATCGCCGCGGTCACCGGCGCACAGGTACTTCACGAAGGGATCGATCCGGCTCGCCACCTCGGCGACCACAGAAAGCTCCGGAACATGGCCGACCGCGAGCGCGGCCTGGGCGGCGCATCGGCGCACGGACGAAGTCGCGTGCACGGGCTCACCGCGGTGGACCATCGCGACCAGCTTGCGGGCCTCGCTGATCGTGACACTCGGCAGCTCTCTGACGAGGCGCTCTGGGGTGACGGCCTGGAGCGCGAGCATGCTCGTGGTATCGCACGATCGGGTTACATAAGTGCGCGTCGATCGCGGGCCTAGCCTTTGCGACCGGTGTCGCGCCACGGTAGGCTGGATCGTGGCGTATCCCGAGGTGATCCGAGTCTTCGCGACCTCTCAGGACCCAGACTTCGACGGTCCGTGGCAGGCACGGACCCCATCGAACAGCACCGGCTCCGCGGTCGTGATCGGTCCCGGGCTATTGCTGACCGGCGCGCACGTCGTCGCGAATGCAACGTTCCTGCAGGTCCAGAAGCCTTCTCAGCCAGACAAGGCGATCGCGCGGGTTCGCGCCGTCTGCCACGACACCGATCTCGCCCTGCTCGAGGTGGTCGAACCCTCCGATTTCCTGGCGGATATCGAGCCCGCCGAGCTCGGGCCGATGCCGCGCCTCCGCGACCAGGTCGCCGTCGTCGGCTACCCGGTCGGCGGCGAGGAAATCTCGATTACCGAAGGCGTCGTGTCGCGCATCGAGGTGCAGCGGTATAGCCACTCGCAGCGTCACCTGCTCGCGGTCACGGTCGACGCCGCGATCAACGCGGGCAACAGCGGCGGTCCGGTGTTCGGCAACGGCAAGGTCGTGGGCATCGCGTTCCAGAAGCTGACCGGCGTCGACAACATCGGCGAGATGGTGCCGCCGCCGATCATCCGCGCGTTCCTCGATGGCGTGGAGCTCGGCAAGCGCCCGGAGATTCCGGCGCTCGGCATCACGACGCAGAACCTCGAGAACCCGTTGTTGCGCAAGCAGCTCGGGCTCACCGCGACCGAGCGTGGCGTCGTCGTGTTGCATGTCGACTTCGCCGGCAGCGCCGCCACCATCCTCCACCCGCGCGACGTCATCACGTCGATCGACGGGCTGCCGATCGCGAACAACGGCACCGTCCAGTACATGGGCGTCCACCGCACGCGTTACGACGTCGTGCTCGGCCATCGCTACACCGGCGATGTCGTGCAGCTCGAGATCAAGCGCGATGGCGTCGCGCGTGACATCGAGCTCGTGCTCAAGCCGTGGATGCCGTTGGTGCCACGCTCGCGCTATGACCAGCCGCCGCTCTACTTCGTCTACGGCGGGCTCGTGTTCCAGACGCTGACCCGCGACTACCTGACGACCTGGGACAAGTGGTGGAACAAGGCTCCGAAGGAGTTTCTCAACTACTACTACCTGGGCTACCGCACCGCGGAGCAGCACGAGGTCGTGATCCTGACGCAGATCCTCGCCGACGAGATCAATGTCGGCTACAGCCACCTCTACAACGAGGCGATCGCCAAGCTCGACGGCGTGCCGCCGCGCGACATCGAAGATTTCGTGGCGCGACTGTCCGCCGCGCGCGGCGTGGTCGAGATCGAGACCACGTCGGGCGGCATGATCATGCTCGACGCCGAGGAAGTGCGGAAAGCGAACCCGCGGATCCTCACGCGCTATCACATCCCGCGCGATCGCACGGTCGGCCTGCCCGGCTCGATGCCGGTACCACTCCGCGCCACCCCTTAGGTCAGCTCGACGAGGGTGTCGCCGGTGTCGACCGCCTGCCCGGCGGTCTTCCCGATCGATGCCACCGTGCCGCCGCGTTCGGCGACCAGCTCGTTCTCCATCTTCATCGCCTCGAGCACGATCACCGGCGTGCCCGGCGCGACCTGATCACCCACCGCGACCAGCAGCTTGACCACCTTGCCGGCGATCGGCGCGCGGATGGTCTCGCCGCGCGCAGGGCTGCGTGTGCCGGCGGCGCTGGCGAGCCGCTTGTGCAGCGCGTCCTGAACTTGAAGGAGCACCTCGCTCGCGCCCACCGACGCGGCGATGCCGTTGCGCCTGGGATCGAGATCGACCACGAAGCTGGCACCGTCGATCAGGAGCGACCACGTCCCGGGGCGAAGCGCCTTCGCATCGACGAGCTTCTCGGAGCCGTCGATCGCGACGCGGAAGCGACCGTCCTCGAGCGGGCCGTCGACGACGACCGTGCGATCGAGGCCGTTGGCGGTCACGACGAGCTCGCGTCTCACGGGCGACGTCATATCACGCACACGCCCCGTAGAAATGACCTGTGCGGCGTGCTATCCGCGATGAACGGTGTCTGCGCGCCTGATCGATGTCCTGCTCGAGCGCCGGATTCTGATCTGCGTCGGCTCCGGCGGCGTCGGCAAGACCACGACCGCGGCCACGCTCGCTCTCGCGGCGGCGCGGCGCGGCAAGCGCACCCTGGTGCTCACCATCGATCCCGCGCGCCGGCTGGCCAACTCGCTCGGGCTCGCCGAGCTCGGCCACGAGGTTCAGCAGGTCGATTCCGCTCTGGTCCGCCGCGATGCGCCATCCCAGACCGGCGAGCTGTACGCGATGATGCTCGATCAGAAGCGCGCGTTCGACGAGATGGTCGCCTCGCACGCCAAGGATCCATTGGCGGTGAAGCGGATCCTCGCGAACCCGGTGTACGCGCAGATCTCCGGCTCGCTCGCGGGTGCGCAGGAATACGCCGCGATGACCAAGCTCCACGAGTTCGATCGCACCGGTGCGTTCGATCTGATCGTGGTCGACACGCCACCCACCGCTCACGCGCTCGACTTCCTCGATGCCCCGCGCAAGCTCGGCGAGGCGATCGATTCGCCCGCGATCGATTGGTTTCGCAAGCTCCAGGGCCAGGGCGGATCGCGGTGGTCGCTGGTCGGCAAGACGGGCGCGTTCGTGCTCAAGCGCCTCGCCAAGTTCGTCGGTAGCAAATTCATCGACGATCTCGGCGTGTTCTTCACCGAGTTCAACGACATCCTCGGCGGCTTCCGCAAGCGCGCCGAGGAGACGTTCTCGCTGCTGCGGCAGCCGCGCGTCGGGTTCGTGCTGGTCGCCAGCCCGGAGCCGATGGCGGTCGGCGAAGCGGTCGCGTTTCACGAGCGGCTGATCGCCGCCGGCATGCCGTTCGTCGGCTTCGTCGTCAACAAGGTCCATCCATCGCGGCCCGTTCCCGACCTCTCGCTGGCGGCGCTCGAAGCTGCGCTCGCCGCCGAGCCGCGGATCTCCGCGCTCGGTCTGTCGGGCACCACGCACACGATGGCAGCTACCGCGCTGCTCGCCGCACACGCCGAGCTCGAGACGCTCGCCGCCGCTGATCGCAACGCGATCGGCCAGCTCCAGGTGGCAGGTGGCGGTGGGCTGCTGGTCCAGGTCCCCCTGCTCCGCGACGACGTCCACGACGTGACCAAGCTCGTCGGCCTCGAACGCTATCTGCTCGGGTAGCGTACGGAGCCTCCGGGTCGAGTTGCCGTGAGATAGTGGCCGCCGTGCAGACCCGCGGGCTCGTCGTCGCTGCCGTCCTCGCGCTGAGCCCCGCCGCGAGCGCGCAGCCCGAGGAGCCGGTGGTCGAGGAGGCCGAG
>JACCYD010000359.1 GCA_013696695.1 Deltaproteobacteria bacterium
GCGCGGATGACGCCGTGATGCACGCCGAGCTTGCCCTTCGGTCCTGGAGTCGAGACCGGGCGCGCGGCCTTGCCCATGCCTCCGTGAAGCACCGGCGTGAGCTGACCGACCGCCTGCACCCACTGGCCACGCGCGTCCTTCAAGAACGTGCCGTGCGGCGTGCCGATGCGGCGCAGATTGCCACGCGCGATCGACACGTTTCGCCGCACCTCGACGATGCCCTCGACGCGACGCCCGGCGATCTCCTCGTCGTAATCGTCGCCTTCTTCGTAGCGGTAGTAGATGCGCGACACCGGCGCGTTGCGCCAGTCGACGATCTGCACGTTGCTCTGGCGATCGATGAAGCCGCGCTTGCCGACCATCACGTCCTTCGACTTCTGGTCGGGCTCCTTGAGCCGCATGTGAGCGAAGTACGGCGACGTGATGTCGACCGGCAACGACTTACCGCCACCGAGCCGCGACCTGAGCGCTGCGAGCCGCGTCATCTGTTCGATCAGCGGCGGCAGATCTTCGGCGCGCGCTTCCGAGATCTGATCGCGAAGCGACAACAGATCATTGTCGAGATCGGCGGCGCCGATCTGCGGGCGATCATCTTCTTCGCCCATCGCGACCCGGGCCTGAACCTGGCCGTAGAGGCGCTCTTCTTCCGCAATGATCTGCGCGGCAGGGCTGTCTTTGGTGACGTGATTGCCCATGTGAGCGGGCGAATCTATCGAAATGCCACCGGCGGGCAAGCCGGCACTCCCACAACTAGTAAGAGCCCTCACCAGAAGCCCCTCGAGATCGTCCGTAAGTGCCTGAAAGCAGATGGGCGTAACTTCCCAGAAACGATCCGGCTTCCTCGTTCGTAGGATATCCGATGACAGGTGAGGGCGCCTCGGCTTCGCGGACTCTGAAAGCACTGAAGATGCTCGGTTCCTACGAGCTTCTGCGGCCGGTTGCCCAAGGCGGCATGGCGGACATTTATCTCGCCCTCACCAGCGACCAGCGCCAGGTCGCGGTGAAGGTCCTCAACAAGGAGCGCTCGAAGGAGTCCGAGGCGTGCACGATGTTTCTTCAGGAGGCGCGCGTCGTCGCACTCCTCGATCACCCGAACATCGCGCACGTCCTCGACGTCGACGTCACGCCCGAAGGTCACCACTTCCTCGCGATGGAGTACGTCCACGGCGCCGATCTCCGCGAGCTCCTGTCGGCGGCTTCACATCACGGTCGCGCGATGCCGTACGACACCGCGATCGCCATCGTGATCGGCGCGGCCGCGGGCCTCGACTACGCGCATCGCCGCTGCACCGCCGATGGCAAGCCGCTGCGCCTCGTGCATCGCGACGTCTCGCTGTCGAACATCATGGTCAACCACGACGGCGGCGTGAAGGTCGTCGACTTCGGCATCGCCTCGACCGCGATCCAGACCGTACACACCTCGCCCGGCATCGTTCGCGGCAAGGCGAGCTACATGTCTCCCGAGCAGTGCATGGGCGACCGCGTCGATCACCGCACCGACGTGTTCGCGCTCGGCGTGGTGCTCTACGAGCTGACGACCGGCGCGCGCTGCTTCTCGGGCAAGAGCGACTTCGAGCGCATGCTCGCGGTCGTCCGCGGCGAATACATCCAGCCGCGCGACATCATCCCGGACTTCCCCGTCGAGATCGATCAGGTGATCCGCTGCGCGCTGGCGATCGATGCCGGGCTGCGGTATCCGTCGGCGGCGGCCTTGATCGAGGCGCTCGAGCGCGTGCTCGAGAGTCGCGGCTGGTGCGGCGGCGCGGCCCCGATCGTGCGCGAGATGCGCCTGCTGTTCGGCGAGGTGCCCGCACCGTCGTCGATGACCGCCGCGGAGCCGCTGATCACCGAGGAAGACCTCGCGGCGATGCCGATCATCCCGCTGCCACCGATCCCCACCCCGAGGCGGGTGACCGCGACCACGCGCGCTTCTCGCCTGGCTCGTGGCACCGAGACCGACACGCCGCCGAATCCGTCGCTGGTTTCGCAGCTCGGGCCACTCGGGAACCCGGCGCGTGGCAGCACCCCATCCATCTCGCCTCCGCCTGTTGTGGAGCCCGGCCCCGGCAAGCTCCACGCGGGCGCGATTCGCACGTTTACCGGCTGGGCGCCCGCGCCTTCAATCGTCGACGATGATCAGCCGACGCGTGGTCGCTACATCATGCGCCGCCCGCCGACCGCGCCGGGCCTCGATCGCTAGAGTCCGCGCTCGCGCCAGGCCGGTACATTCATTGACCGGCCGTGGCAGCAGTCATCGCCCACGAGGATAACGGCGATCACACCTGGGGTACGATCGTCCAACATGGACGACACCGGCACCTGGGTCGAACAGCGCGCAGGCACCGACGTGTTGCGCGTGCGTACCGTGCGCCTCGAGGTGGT
>JACCYD010000372.1 GCA_013696695.1 Deltaproteobacteria bacterium
TCAGGCCGCGTCGGCGACGGCGTCGAGCGTGACCGCAACACCGTGCGTGGATCACCGCCGCGATGCGGATCGCATCCTGGATCCGATGACGGCCTTGGCCGTGAACGAGGGAAATTGATCTCCGATGGTGAGCATCTGGGTCTCCTTGGTTGACTTCACCTCGGGCGGGTCGACCTGATAAGTCCAACAGCGAAGTCCGATAGGCATGATAGGTATGACCTATCAATGGAGCGACCCACCATCCGTCACCTCGAGTGCCTCGTCGCCGTCGCCGAGCACGGCACGTTTCGCCGCGCGGCGACATCGCTGGACATCTCGCAACCCGCGTTGTCTGCCCAGGTCGCGGGTGCCGAGGCGGTGCTCGGCGTGCAGGTGTTCGAGCGCGATCGACGCAGCGTGCTGATCACTCCGGCAGGTGAAGAGGTGATCGCGCGGGCACGCGATGCCCTTGCCGCCGTCGATCACGTCACCGATGCCGCGCGCCGCCGCGGCGAGCCGCTCGTCGGGCCACTCCGGCTCGGCGTGATCCCGACGATCGCGCCGTACTGGCTGCCGCCACTCCTCCCGGCGGTACGCAGCAAGTTTCCCCGGCTCGAGCTGATCCTCCGCGAGGATCAGACCCATCACCTCCTCGCGCAGCTCGCCACCGGCAAGATCGATATCGCGTTCCTCGCGCTTCCCGTTCCCGGTGACCTCACCACGGCGGCGGTCGCCCGCGAGAACTTCGTCGTGGCGATGCCGCGCGGTGCGCAGATCTCCAAGCGCAAGCGGCTCACCGAGGGTGACCTCGCCGACGAGCACGTGTTGCTCCTCGAGGATGGCCACTGTCTCCGCGATCAAGCGCTGGCCGTGTGCGAGCGCGGTGGTGCGATCGAGTCGGTCGAGGTTCGCGGCACCAGCTTGCCGACGCTGGTGCAGATGGTCGCCGGCGGTCTCGGCATCACGCTGCTTCCGGAAGCCGCCACGGCCACGCTGGTCCCGAAGCGGGGGCCGGTCGAGCTCGTGCCGTTCGGCAAGCCGAGCCCGGGGCGCACCGTCGGCCTGGCCTGGCGAACGTCGTCTGGACGGTTGCGCGAGTTCCGGCTGCTCGCCGAGACCCTCGCCGAGTCCGCCGAGAGCTTCCTCGCCAAGCTTCGCGCGTAGCTGGAGAGCTGCGCTCGACGGGTGTGGCGGATAGCGGAGCTCGAGCCGTGTGCGCGAGATCAGGGATCCGCCGATGCAGGTCCTGCAGACGTACTGCACGACTCGCATCAGAACATCGCGTGGTCGTCGTCAAGTCGCGGAAATCTCCCGGCGTCAGCTCGGAGAATTCGCGACTGACGAAGGCGCGGCGTGTGCACCTCCCAGCAGCTGTGATCGCGCAGCGCGATCGAGGAGGCCTCATGCGTTTGAAGTCAGTCCTGCTCACCCTCTTGTTGGCCGCGCCTCCTGCGATGGCGCAGCCCTACGAGACCTACGAACCGACGTACGAGAGCGAACCGACATACGAGAGCGATGCGACATACGAGAGCGATCCGGCGTTCGAGGCATCGATCTACACCGATGTCAGCGTCGCGCCGATCGGCAGCGAGGTTCCCGACGTCTCGATCTTCTTCGATCGTCTCGCGCAGTACGGCAACTGGTACGACGACACGGTCTATGGCTTCGTGTTCGCGCCTGCGGATCCGGCCTACCGGCCGTACTCGAACGGCTTCTGGAAGTACACGGACTACGGCTGGACGTGGATCTCGAACGACGCGTTCGGCTGGGCCACCGATCACTACGGTCGCTGGGTGTGGCGAAACCGCTGGGTGTGGAAGCCCGACACCAACTGGGGCCCGGCCTGGGTGCAGTGGCGGGTCAGCGACAACTCGATCGGCTGGGCGCCGCTCGGCTACGACGTCAACGCGTACGTCCCCGAGGTGCACTGGCGGTTCATCCCGACCGTCCACATCACGTCGCGCGATGTCTCGCGTTACTACGTGACCAGCGACATCCCGCGTTACCTGCGCGACACGCGTCCGATCGCGCGGTGGAATCGGCACGGCAACTACCGCTGGGTCGCGGGACCGGATCGCGACTACCTGACCCGCAATCGCGTGCGCGTCGAACGCGATCGCTACGACGCCCGCGAGATCGGTCGTCTCGATCGCCAGCAGCGGCTGGAAGCCGAGCAGCGCGCACAACAGACGCGCGTGCGCTATCGCGATCGCATGCGTCGCGAGACCGAGGTGCGCGCAAATCTCGATCGCCGTCGCGGCGAAGTCGAGAAGCGCCAGATCGAGCAGGTGCGCCAGCGCCGGCAGGTCGATCGCCAGCGTGCTCCGCAGCGTCAGGTCGAGCCGCGGCAGACCGAGCGCCGGGTCGAGCAGGAGCGTCCTCGGATCGATCGCCGTCAGCAGGAAGAGCTGCAGCGCAAGCAGGAGCTCGAGCAGCGTCAACGCCGTGAGGTCGAGCAGCGCCAGCAGGTCGACCAACAGCGTCAGCGCACCGAGCAGCGCCAGCAGGCCGACCAACAGCGTGAGCGCCAGCAGACCGAGCAGCGCCAGCAGGCCGAGCACCAACGCCAGCAGGCTGAACAACAACGCCGGCGCCAGCAGCAGGGCGAGCAACGCCAGCGAGCCGAACAGCAGCGCCAGCATCAGCAGGAGCAACGCCAGCAGGAGCAACGGCGCGAGGTCGAGCAGCGCCAGCAACAGCAGCGCCAGCAACAGCAGCGCCAGCAGCAGGACCAGCGGCAACAACAGCGCCAGCAGCCGCGCCAGCAACAGGAGCAGCGCAAGGACGAGCAGCGTCAGCAGCGCGACGAGCGCAAGTATGACAAGGCTGACGATCGCAAGGACCGCGACGACAAGAAGCCCGGCAACGGACGCAGCTGAGCGCCCGGACTGGAGCCCCGATCAGGTCCGGATCGTCGCCGGCTTGGTCGGGGCGCGCGGCACGTGCGGGCGCACGGGCGCGAGGTCGCGGATGCCGTCGTCGAACCAGCTGTCGTCGAAGAAATCGTCGAACAGCGACGGGTGGCGCTTCATCAGCTCGCGCAGCCGCTGGTGGTCGAACGCATCGGGTGCCTCGGTCGAGATCATCGCGTCGAGCGTCAGCACCTTGTGATCGCGCACCACGCGGAGCGCCACCGTGTGGCCCTCGCCGATCCCGGACAGCGCGGCCAGCACGTCGGCGGCGCCGTGAACCTTGCGACCGTTGACCTCGAGCAGGACGTCACCGACGGCGATGCCGGCGAGCGCCGCCGGCGACCGGGGCTCGACCCGCGCGACGAGAACGCCGCGATCGGTGGAAGCGCCGAGATGGGTGCGCAGCTCGGGCGTGATGCCGAGGACGGTGACTCCGAGCCGGCTCTTGCTCGACGACATCGAGAACGTCTCGACGGACGTCTGATGAGAGTGGGGGCCGGCTGCCGCGATCGCGGGCGTCGCGGCCAGGCCTGCCGTGAGCAGCAAAGCGTGAGTGCGTCGCATGGTGACGCTTGCTAACGCTCCTTACGAAAAAACGCAAGTGCGCTCGCAGCACCGGGCAAACTGCCCCAGAGCCGAAACGAAGAACGGGCCGAGCATCGCTGCTCGACCCGCGGAGCGAAGCGACGTTCCGGATCCGGTAAAGGAAAGACGGAACGAAGCGACGCTAGTCGCTA
>JACCYD010000393.1 GCA_013696695.1 Deltaproteobacteria bacterium
GTTCTCACCCGGCCTCGCCGCGATGCTTGCGGATCGGCCGGCCGTCGCCCAGCGTCGTGCGCTCGAGCTGCGGATCGGCCGGCTCGACCGCGTGCGGGTCCTCGCGAAGGCCAAGGTCGCCGCGTTCGTCGCGGCCGATCGCGATCTCGAGACGCGGCTGGTCTCGAACGCGCGGGTCGTGCTGTGCACGCTGACCAACGCATATCTGGTGCCGATGATGGCCGAGCAGCGGTTCGACGTGCTGATCGCCGAGGAGGCCGGTATGGCGACGCTACCGCCGCTGTTCTACGCCGCGTGTCTGTGCCGGCACCGCGCGATCGTCGTCGGCGATCCGCGTCAGCTGCCGCCGATCGTCCAGTCGAGCGACGAGGTCGTGCGCCGCACGATCGGTCGCAACGTGTTCGACATCGCGATTCCCGATCCGACGAGCTCGGAGGTCGTCGCGATGCTCGAGGTGCAGTACCGGATGCATCCGACGATCGGGGCGCTGGTCGGCGGTCTGTTCTACGGCGACAAGTTGATCCACGCCGCGGATCCGGTCGAGATCGAGGCGATCACGTCGCGCGCGCCGTTTCCGGGCAGGCCGGTGGTCGTGGTGGACACGGGCGGGCGCACGACCTGCGAACGCGCCCAGAACGGCTCGCGGATCAACCGGCTCTCTGCCGAGCGCATCGCCGACACCGCGCTCGAGGCGGTGCGCGCGGGCATTCCATCGATCGGCGTGATCACGCCGTATGCGGCGCAGGCCATCGAGATTCGCCGGCTGCTCGCCGCGCGCGGGATCGCCGACGAGGTCGAGTGCCATACGATCCACCGCTTCCAGGGCCGCGAGTGCGACGCGATCCTGATCGATCTCGTCGACGCGGCGCCGATGCGGCCGAGCGCGCTCGTCAACGAGGGCCCGAATCTGCTCAACGTCAGTGTCTCTCGTGCGCGGGGAAAGCTCGTGATCGTCGCCGATGTCGCATACTTCGAGGCAGCGTTACCCGACGGTCTCGTCACGCGCTTCCTGCGCGCCGCGGCCGCTATTCATCCTGACCGAGCATAGAGCGCGATCGCGCCAAAACGTGTTACGAGCGGGCCATGAGCTGGTTGGATCGAGCACGGGCGAAGGCCCACGAGGCGATGACGAAGCTGCCTGGCAAGGCAGGCGAGCTGGCGACCAAGGCGAACGAGGCCCTCGGGCGGCCGTTCGCCGACGAGAACGAGCTCGCGGATCGCCGCGCGTTCGCCACCGGCACCAACGGCGCGACGGTCACCGTCGCAGCAGGGCCCAGCGTACCCCCAGGGACAACCGTCGCGCCGGTCATCGTCTATCACCTCGACAAGACGCGCCGGGATGCGCTCAGGCTCGTCGAGATCCTCGAGGGCGCGGGCATTCCTCACCAGGTCTCGAACATCCAGGAAGATCCGGCGGCGCAGTTCGCGGTCAAGCGCGATGCCGGTGGTCACCGGATGCCGGTGGTGTTCATCGCCGGCGAGGTGATCGGTGGTCGCGCCGAGTTGATCAACCTGCAGACGACGGGCGAGCTGAAGAAGAAAGTCTTCGGCGCGTAACGCAACAGCGGCCGCGCAAGCTCGGCCTACAGGATCGCCCAGGCGTCCTGGACGATCGGATTGCCGTAGCTCTGCACGCCGGGCGGCCAGCCGCCGGTGCGCACGACCAGATTTTCGACGGGCCGGTATTCGCCGGTGCCGTGCGTGTGTCCGCATAGCACCGTGATCGTCATCGCAGGATGCGCGCGTGCATGCGCGAGCAGCACCTCGCCGACGGCGACGCAGGTGAACCACGGCAGCCAATCGGGGCTCGATTGCTTGCCCTGGTACCAGCACGCTTCGGGAAACGGCGGCACGTGCGTCAGTACGATCAGCTCGCGCGTCGGCTCGAGGGTAGCGAGCTGGATTCGCAGCGCGTCGGCCTCGGCCGCGCCGACCGCCTGCAGCTTCGCGCAGCGCTGAGCGGATTCGCAGAACAGCAGGCCGTCGAGCTCGGCGATCTCTTTCCAGTCGGAGAGCAACACGCGCGACTCGAGGTTGCCGCAGCGCCCATCGCCCCAGCCGTCAACGCCGACGAGCATCGTCGCCTCGGTGAGCCGGACCGGTTCGTGGGGCAACCACCAGCCGGTGCGGCGAGCGCGGTCGCGCAGCGCGGCGATCGACGAGCCGTAGTAGTCGTGGTTGCCGAGCACGCCGTGACACGGCGCGATCGCGCGCATCAGATCGAAGCACTTCTCGACGTCGTGCGCCTCGGCGGTGTCGCCGGTGACGAAGATCCGATCCGGGCGCTCGCGCATGATCGCGTCGGCAAATGCCTTCATGCGTTCGACCTCGACGAAGTTGAGGTGGACGTCGGTGACCCAGACCACGCGCATCAGGCGGCGTCTTCCGTCAGCGCGTACACCGCGAACTGCGTCACCCAGTGACCGTACGCCATGTAGTCGCCGGCGCCGCGCTCGTGATCGCGCACGCCGACGGCGACGTGGGCGTCGAAGGCGCGCCGGTAGAGCGGCTGGTCGGGGTAGAGCAGGGCGAGCCGGTGGAGCATCCACGCGCGACTCCAGTTGACGCCGTAGTGATGCGCCGCGCGCATGATGGGATCGATCGGGGCGAGCACGCGCTCGTCGAGCGCGGCCGCGGCGACCATGCGATCGAGCGTGGCGCGCGGTTGCGTCGTCGCGATCAGGTACAGCCAGCCCGCGCGCGGCGAGAAGAAATCGGGGTTCGCGCGATCGTCGCCAAAACCGGGCACGTCGCCGGCGTCGAGGAAGTTGGCCTCGATCTCGTGCTGTGTGAACGCACCGAGCTCGGCGTTGCCCGTCGCGGTCGCATAGGCCGCGAGCTGCGCGAGCGCCCACGAGTCGCTCGAATACTCGCGCCACGCCGGTGATGGTGCGGAGAGCCGGTAGCGATCGACCAGCGACGCGGCGACCTCGTCGGCCATCGCGCGCAGCCCCGTCGATCCGGTGGCCGCGTGCTCGATCGCGAGCCGCAGGAACCAGGCGCGGCCGTATGGCATCTCGAAGGCTGGTTGGTCGCGCAGGAGCCTCGCCTCGATCGGGATCCGATCGGGCAGTAGCCTCTCGAGCGCCTGGTCGGCAAACCGCGTTTCGCCAGTGACGCGGGCGATCCTGAGCAGCGCCCAGTGGCCGTGTACCGCCGAGTGCCAGTCGTAGCAGCCGTGAAAGATCGCGTGCTGGCTGTCGCGGCGCCCGATCGCTTCGGCGATCAGGTCGCCGGCAGCGATCAGCCAGGTGGTTCGATCGAAGGTCATCCTCGGGGGCGGCTACTTGCTCGGACGGCAGCTAGCTCGGCCCCCGAGGATTTTCGTAGCTTCGCACAGCGCGAAAACACGCGCGCGACCCCACACCACCTCTATGATCGGACCGGATGGCTCGCGTGGAGCGAATCGGTCGCTACGACATCGTGGCGCCGCTGGCGGCCGGTGGCATGGGGCAGGTGTTCCTCGCCCGGCTCCGCGGCATCGGCGGCTTCGAGCGCCACGTCGTGCTGAAGACGATCGATCTGTCGGGCGACGATCGCGAGCAGGCCACCGCGATGTTCCTCGACGAGGCGCGTGTGCTGGGCCGCCTTCATCACCAGCACATCGCACCGGTGTTCGAGGTCAACGAGGACGACGGCAAGCTCTACCTCGTCATCGACTATGTCCACGGGCGCACCGCCCAGGAGATCTGGCAGCACGCACTCGATCGCGGCAACGCGCTCCCGATCGACTTCGGACTCGCGATCGTCGCCGGCGCCGCGTCCGGCCTTCACTACGCGCACACGCGCCTCGACGATCAGCAGCAGCCTCTCCAGATCGTCCATCGCGACGTCTCGCTGTCCAACCTCATGATCGGCTACGACGGTGCGGTCAAGCTGATCGACTTCGGCATCGCGAAGGCCGCGAACCGTCGCATCAAGACGCAGACCGGCTTCGTCAAGGGCAAGCTCGGCTACATGTCGCCGGAGCAGGTCCGGCTGCAGGACGTCGATGCGCGCACCGACGTGTTCGCCCTCGGTATCGTGCTCTACGAGCTGACCACGATGACGCGTCCGTTCCGCGAGCAGTCGGATCGGATGACTGCCGAGCGGATCAAGTCGGGGGCGTATCGCAAACCCTCCGAGCTGATCTCCAACTATCCGCGCGAGCTCGAGGCGATCGTCCAGCGCGCCCTGCGCGTCGATCCACGCGAGCGCTACTCCGATGCCGATGCGATGCGCCGCGCGATCGAAGCGCTCGGACACCACTACGAGCTCGTGCTCGGAGATTCCGCGATCGTCGAGGTGATGTCGCAGATGTTCGAGGATCGTCGCGAGCCGTGGGAACGGGTCGCAGGCGCGAGCCCAAGTCGCGCCCTACCTGGCCGCGCCGAGACCGATCTCGAGGTGCCGATCCTCGACGAGGATCCGCCACCACGGCCGCATCGCAAGCAGATCCGCAGCGCCACCGAGGCCGTCGAAGCGCTGGCGACCGAGCTCGAGCAGATGCCCAGCGTGCCCCCGATCTCGCCGCGCCTCGACTCGTCGATCGACCCGCCGCGCCCCGACGATCGGTACGACGATCCGTCAGTCCCGCACGGCGAGTTCGACGAGGCCGCCCCGACCGCGATCGCCGCGCCATCGCCCGAGCTGATCCGCCGCACCACGATCCCCGTCGGTGACGACCTGGCGATCGCTGCCGAGCCGCTGTATCCACCGAACGCCGACGAGCGCGTGGCCTCGATCCGACGACTGTTCACGCAGTCGGCGTTCGATCCGTCCGCGACCCCAGCGATCCCGATCACCGCGCTGCCCGACGATCTCGAACGGATGGCGGTCGATGCGCCGCGCCGCATCTCGACGCGGCGCGGGATGATCGACACCGACGAGAGCGTCGATCAGCTGCCGGTGATGTCGCCCGCGGCGGCGATGCCGGTGGCCGCGCCGGTGCCCACGCCCAAGAAATCCGGAAGCGGCGGGCGCATCGCGTGGATCGCGCTCGCGCTGATCGTGCTCGGCGCGATCGGCATGGTGATCTACACGCAGCTCGGCGGCGAGGGTACTGCGACGCCCGACGCGATGACCGTGGTGCCCGCACCGACGACCGACGGCTCGGCCACGACGTCCGATGGGGCGACTGCAATGGATGCGGCGACGGCGACTGCAACGGATGCGGCGACCGCGACGGCGACGGATGCGGCGACGGCGACGGATGCGGCGACGGCGACGGATGCGTCGAGGGATGCAGGGACGGATGGCACCGACGC
>JACCYD010000397.1 GCA_013696695.1 Deltaproteobacteria bacterium
CGAAGAACATCGTCCACCGGGACATGAAGCCCGAGAACATCTTCGTCACGGTCACGGCGCAGAACGAAGACATACCCAAGCTGCTCGACTTCGGCATCGCCAAGGTCGCCGGCAACGACGGCAACAACAACCTGACGAAGACCGGCACGATCTTCGGCACGCCGTTCTACATGGCGCCCGAACAGGCGCTCGGTAACAACGTCGACGCGCGGACCGATATCTACGCGGTCGGCGTGATCATGTACGAGGTGTTCTCGGGCGAGCTCCCCTTCAAGGGCGAGTCGTTCATGGGCATCCTCACGCAGCACATCACGACGCAGCCGCAGCCGGTGCAGAACGTCGCTGCGAAGAACGGGCGGACCCTGCCGGCAGGGCTGGCCGAGCTGATCATGCGCTGCATGGCGAAAGATCCGAACCAGCGCCACTCGACGATGGACGAGCTGGTGGGCGAGCTCGTCACCATCTACCGCGGCATCGCCGGCGCCGGGATGAGCACGTACATGGAGGCGTTCGGTGGCCAGCCGTCGAGCGGCCGCATGCCGGTGCCGACGCCACCGCCGATGATCGGCGGCTATCACCCCCCTCAGCCACCTCCCGTCGGCGGTCACGCACCGCCGCACACCACGCCGCACGGCATGCCGCAGGTCGGCCCGCCGCACGGTCATGGCCCGCCGTCGGGCCCGACGCACGCGGTGACGGGTGGGCTCTATGACTCCGGCTCGTCGGTCGTTCACGTTCCGAAGAAGAGCAAGGCGGCGCTGTGGATCATCATCATCGCCGTGCTCGCGATCGGTGGCGGTGTCGCCGCGTTCGTCATCATGAGCCAGAAGGACGAGCCGTCGACGATCGTCGATGCAGGCTCGGATCCGAAGAGCGATGCGAGCATCGTCGCGGACAATAAAGACGCGGACAACGGCACCAAGATCCCGACCACTGACACCAAGGACGCGGCCGCTTCGGCAGGCGCCGACGCCGACACCAAGCTTCCCGATCCGCCGGATGCCGCGGTCGCCGCGACGCCCGATGCAGCCGTGGTCGAGCCCGATGCGGGCGTGACCGCACCGCCGCCCGATGCCGCGGTCGCGGTGGCGACGGTGAAGGTGAAGATCTTTCTCAAGAGCCCGGCAGTGCCGTTCGAGGCGTTCGAGGGCACGACGAAGTTGTTCGACGGTCCCGACTCGCTCGAGATCACCCCGGGCACGCCGCGCACGATCACGCTCAAGGTGAGGGGCTACAAGCCGCTCAACGTCACGGTGACCGGCAAGGAGAAGGACGCGATCGTCCGCGCGACGCTCAAGCCGGAGCCGCTCGATTGCACCGCGGCACTGCAGGATCCGAGGAACGCGGCCTGCGTGAAGCAGTACTGCAAGACGCACGCGGCGGATGCGAAGTGCACCACGACGGTGGTGGTGCCGCCGCCCACGCTCGACTGCGCGGCGGTCATCAAAGAGCCGAAGAACAAGGCCTGCGTGAAGCAGTACTGCAAGTTCCACCCGACCGAGCCACGCTGCGACGCGGAGTAGCTCCGAACGATCCCCACGGATTGGGACTGCGGGATTCGCGGGACCGTGTGAGTGAGGGTGACACCGTCGGGGTCGTCCGACGTTCACACGACATCCTCGTCCGACAATCACCACCACCTACCGAGGCAACAGGCCTCGAATTTCTGGGGTCAAAGCGGTGACTTCCCAGGGATTCGCCACCCCGAATCAGGGCTTAGACCCGGGATGCGGTCTGCTACTCTGCGGTAGCGCCGGTTTTCGTCTGTGGCATGGATCCTGGAAGACAATCGACCTCGAAGGAAACCCCGACAATGCGCCAACTTCGTCACCTAGCTGTTCTCGTCGCACTCGGGTGCGCGATCGTGCCCACCGCGCTGACGTCCACGGAGGCCCACGCGGACTCGCGAACCGACGCCCGCACGCATTACCTGGCAGGCGTGAAGTTCTATAACGCCGGCGATTACAAGGCGGCGATTCGCGAGTTCTCCTCGGCGCAATCGCTCGCGCCAGCGGACCTCAACAACTACAAC
>JACCYD010000400.1 GCA_013696695.1 Deltaproteobacteria bacterium
TCGCAACGTGATGCGCGCGATGGGCGCGCGACAGATCGCGAACGGTCTCGCGGTCGTGTTGCAGCCGCAACGTCCGTTGCCGCTCTGGGCACGCGTGCTCGGCGATGTCGTCGATCTCGCGCTGCTCGGGCTCGCGGCGCGCTCGAGCTCCAGCCGGATGCGCCTCGCGGGCGCTGCCGCTGCGGTCGCCGGGGTCGCAGCCCTCGACGTGCTCGTGGCGCAACGCACGCAGCGCGCGTTCGCCGAAGCCAACAAGCCGGTGATCTACAGCGTGACCATCAACATGCCGGTGATGGTCGTGTACGCGATATATCGCGCCCTCGAGAACCTGCCGCGGTTCATGCACTACCTCGAGAGCGTCGAGCAGCGCACGATCACCACCTCGCACTGGGTGGCCAAGCTCCCGATCGGCGGCACCGTCGAGTGGGATGCCGAGATCGTCGAGGACGTTCCCGGCCGGATGATCGAGTGGCGCACGGTCGAGGGCTCGAAGATCAAGCTCGCCGGTCGCGTGCTGTTCACGTCGGCGCCGAAGCCGGGCATGACCGAGGTCCGCGTCGAGCTCCAGCTCGGGTTCACCGGCATGCATCCGAGCACGGCGCTCGCAAAGCTGCTCACCAAGCCGCAGATCAAAGGTGATCTGCGTCGGTTCAAGCAGATCATGGAGACCGGCGAGGTGCTGGTCTCCGATGCCAGCCTCCACGCCGCGCCGCATCCGGCGCGACCTGCCGGCGAAGTGGATCAACTCGACGACGCTGAACCAACAGCCCATCAGTCCGGGGCAGCATCGACGATCGGCGAGATCGAGATCGAGATCGTCGACGTCATCGTGATCGACGAGCTGAAAGCGGTGACGCCATGAGAGCCGCCTGTTGGATGGGTAAGAAGCACGTCAGCGTCGAGCGCGTGCCGGATCCGAAGCTGCTCAACCTTCGCGATGCGGTGGTCAAGGTCACCGCGACGACGATCTGCGGCTCCGACCTTCACCTCTACAACGGCTTCGTGCCGGCGATGATGAAGGGCGATGTCCTCGGCCACGAGTTCATGGGTGAGGTCATGGAGGTCGGCCGCGGCGTGTCGAACCTCAAGGTCGGCGACCGGGTGGTCGTGCCGTTCGCCATCGCGTGCGGCAACTGCGAGTCGTGCACCCTCGGCATGTTCTCGTGTTGCGAGAACTCCAACCCTAACGCGTGGCTGCCCGAGAAGCTGATGGGCCACCCGACGTGCGGCGCGTTCGGCTACTCGCACCTGACGGGTGGGTTCGCAGGTGGCCAGGCGGAGTACGTGCGCGTGCCGTACGCCGACGTCGGCCCGCTCAAGGTGCCGGCCTATCTCAGCGACGAGTCGGTGTTGTTCCTGTCGGACATCTTGCCGACCGGCTACATGGCGGCCGAGTTCTGCGAGATCACACCGCGCAAGGTGGTCGCCGTGTGGGGCGCCGGGCCGGTCGGGCAGTTCGCGATCGCGAGCGCCCGCATGCTCGGTGCCGAGCGCGTGATCGCGATCGATCGCTTCCCGTATCGCTTGAAGATGGCGGTCGAGAAGGCCGGCGCGACCGACGCGATCAATTACGAAGAGCAGCCGGTGCAAGAAGTCCTGCGCGACCTCACGGCCGGTCGCGGTCCCGATGCATGCATCGACGCGGTCGGCCTCGAGGCGCATGGCCACGGGCTGCAATTCGCCCACGACAAGATCAAGCAGACGATGAAGATCCAGATGGATCGTCCGATGGCGGTGCGCGAGGCGATCCTCGCCTGCCGCAGCGGAGGCATCGTCTCGATCGTCGGTGTCTATGCCGGGTACGTCGACAAGTTCCCGCTCGGTCCGTTGATGAATCGTGGGATCACGATCAAGACTGGCCAGTGCCACGTGCAGCGTTACATGCGGCCACTGCTCGAGCGCATCGAGCGGGGCAACATCGACCCGAGCTTCGTCGTGTCGCATCAGATGAACCTCGACGATGCGGCGAAGGGCTACGACATGTTCATGCACAAGCAGGACGAGGTCATGAAGATCGTCCTGCGTTCGTGAGGGAGACCAACATGCACCGGCATCATGGACGCACAGGCGAGCAAACCAAGCCGCGCCACTGACGGCACGCTCGCTGCAATCGATCCAGACATGGACGATCATCTCTCGCGCTTGCTTCGCAAGTTGTCACGCGAGCTCGCGCAGAGCGAGCAAGACGCGATGCTTCATACGGTTCGTGAGGCATCTCGCCTCGGAGAAGTTCCGCCTGCGGCGGCGCTGCGTGCGATCGCGGCGCACGCCGAGCACTTGCGACCTCGCCTCGACGCGCTGCTGGTGCCTCAGCAGCCGCTCGGCGTGCGGATCGGGCGGCTCGTCGGCCGGTTGTTCTCGGACGCCCGGCACTACTTCGTCGATCGCGTGCTCAGCGCGGAGCGGTCGTATCGCGCCACGCTGCTCGGGCTGTTGCACGGCGTGGACACTGCGCGGCTGCTGCGCGAGGTCGCACATCGCTCCGAAGAAATCCGACTGTTCCGGTTGTGCGACGATCTGATCGCGCAGCGAGAACCGCTGATCCGCGAGGCCGAGCGCGCTCTGGCGTGGTTCGCGGTGCATCCCGATACTGCGATGATGACGGGTGCCAGACTCGCGCTCGAGAGCGCACCGAGCGACCCAGTGGCCCAGCCGGTGAGCCCTCCCCGATCATGAAGATCGGCTTCATGCTGCATCACCGCTGAGTCGCCGCTAGATCGGTTACGCTGGGCGCATGATGCGCTTCGCGTTGCTGGTGGCTCTGGTGTCGTGCTCGAAGGCTGAGCCCACGAAGGGCGAGCCCGATCCAAAGCCCGGCGTCGCGCCGAGCGCACCCGAGATCAAGATCGCGCTCGCCGGCGTCACGCTCGCCGATGACTGCGCCGACGGCATCCCGACCAAGCCGCTCGCGCCGCCGGCGACGCCGCCGCCTCCCGCAGGTGCGAGTGCAGGATCGTCGTCTCAACCTGCTGCTCCCGCGGCGGCCGCCGAGCGCGCCTCAGCCGGCTCGTGTGCCTATCCCGGCCCCTGCGGCTCGATTCCGCAGCCGGCGTGCGAGCAAACCGCGATGCAGATCGCCGTCACCATTCCGGCCGGCGTGTCGGCGACCAAGATCAAGATCAAGCAGGTCGAGCTGCTCGACGATGCAGGGAAAGCGATCGGCGTGCTGGCGGCGCGTGCGGCGAGCAAGTGGGATGGCAAGGGCGCCTACGTCGCGTGGGACGAAGCGATCGCGGGCAAGGGTGACCTGGTCGTCAGCTACAAGCTGACGGCGCCGGACTGGATCAAGATCTCGAACGGCCGGTGGAACGCGACCAGCAAACGATTTTCGCTACGAGTGACGGTCTCGATCAGCGACAAGGATCGGACGATCGAGAAGCAATCGATCGTGCCGATCGCGCCCGAGCCTGCCGTCGCGACGTAGCGCGCTCGCGACGCCCGCCGTGCTCGGCTCCGACCCCTCGTCGACGATTCGCTTCTCGCTCGTACGTATCGAGTTGTTGCGTCACAGCCAGGTCTGACGCTTCGTTCTCTTCGGCGTCGAGATCGCCGCCGCGTCGACAGCCCCTCTTACTTCTCGTCGTCGCCCTTGAGCTTCGCCGCGACCTTCGCGAACGGGTTGTTCACGAAGCCGGAGACGCCCCAGTTCTGTGGCGGCTCCTGCGGGCGCTCGTCACGGTGCGGACCGCGATCGTCGCGCGGACCACCTTGTCGCGGACCACGATCGTCGCGTGGACCACCGGGACCACCGGGACCACCGGGACCTCGGCCACCGCCGCCGCCGCGATTATCGCGTCGACCGCCGCCACCTTGCCAGTTGCCCTGACCGCCCTGACCACCTTG
>JACCYD010000404.1 GCA_013696695.1 Deltaproteobacteria bacterium
CGCCAAGCTCACGGTCAGCCTCGCGCCGCTGGGTGTCGCCGACACGACGGTCGGCAAGGTCAGCGGCGGCGGCACCGCGACGCGGGTCAACGTTCCGGCCTCGGCCTTGGCTCCCTCGAACAGCTCGCCGGCCGGCGATCCGAAACCGGGCACGCGCCCGCGAGCCGACACGCCGCCGCCGCCTCGCCCGGTGATCGTCGCCCCGCAACGCCCGAGCCGCAATTGCAGCGGCGAGAACCGCACCTGTCGCGATGGCTGTTACAGCGCCGATTCGAGCTGCCGGTTCTCGTGCCCGGGTTGCACGAGTTGCCTCACCAGCGTCGGCTGGGACGAGTGCAAACGCCAATGCGACACGTGCCGGCACGGCTGCGAACAGAACAACAAGTTCTGCGAGAGCAGTTGCTCGACGCAGCAGTCGAACTGCCAGGCCAGTCAGTAGCCGGGCAGCTTCGCACGGGGCTGGGATGCGTGGCACAGTAGCCGCGATGAACGAGCTGCACTGCCCCGGCTGTGGTGAGGTGCTCGACACCGCGGGACGCACCGATCGGTGCCCGGCATGCGACGGCGCGTGGGTGAACGAAGACGCCCTCGTCGGCATGTTGCAGGAGCGCACGTCGACACTGGTGTTCTTGCCGTGGCACCCGCGGCCCAAGGATAACGAGCGCGTGTGCGCGTCGTGCGGCAAGCCGATGCAGACGGTGAATCTGGGCTCGGTAGCCCTGGATCGGTGCCCCGAACACGGTGTGTGGTTCGATGCCAACGAGCTGGCGGCCTTGCTCGCGCAGGCGAAGCACTTCAAGCCGGATCACAAGCACGAGGACGAGCCGGAGCCAGAGCACAGCGGGCTGCTCCACTCGTTATCGAAGCTGTTCGGCGGCTGATCGTTACGACTTCGGCTTCGCGCCGTGCACGAGCGTCTTCGTGCCGACGACGCCGAACTCGATCTCGATGCGATCGCCGGCGACCTTCATCACCTGCCCGGCGCCGAACGTCGGGTGCAGGATGATCTGCTTCGCCGTGTAGCGCGAGGTCGTCTCGAACGGAACGGCTTCGGCGGGCGTGCGACCGACCCAGCGCGTGCCGACCTTCGGGAACTTCACCTCGAGGCGCAGCGGCAACACCTTGGTGATCTTGCCGACACCATGCTCGGGGTGGCGCACGGTTTCGCCGACCTCGTAGCTCCCGCCGGCGTCGAGGTCGCGGGCCTCGACTTCGGTCACCGGCTTCGCGCGCGTCTTCTTGACGACGTGCGGGGATGCCGCGCCCGACAGCGCGAGCTTGCGCTCGTAGAGGTTGCCGGTCTGGAGGCTGTCGGCGACAGGCAACCAGGCGTGGGCGAACAGCGACGCGGTGTCGTCGCCGCGGATCGTGCCGGCGACGTTGAGGCGCTCCATCCGATCGAACGGGCCATCCGCGACGAGCTTGATCGTCGGGCGGCTGAGCTCGTTTTCAGACAGGTCGAGCCCGCGGAGTTGATCGAGGCGGCCGCCTTCGACCAACGCCTCGATCGATTCGCCGCCGAGCTCGGAGTGGCTGAGGCTGACACTGCGCAGCGCGCTCGCGCGATCGGACCACCCCAACGCGCGGGCGCCTTGATCGCCGAGCAGCGTGTTGGCGAGCCGGAGGTGACGGAGGCTCGGTAGGTGCTTCAGGGCCAGCTCGACGCCATCGCGCGTGATGATGTTCTTCGAAGCGTCGAAGCTTTCGACCGTCGGAAACCTGGCCAGCGCTTCGAGATGAGAGTCGCGCAGCAGGTTGCCGCGGATGCTCAACGAGGTCAGCTTCGGGAACGTGCAGTCGGCGAGGCTCTCGACGATGCCCGGATTGCTGTTGGAGCCGAGGTCGAGCGATTCGAGCGTCGCCGCGCACGCCAGCGCTGGCAGCGCCGACGCCGTCTTCTCGGAGGAGCTGCAAGCGAACAGCGACAGCGACGTCAGGTCGCGAACCATTGGCGACTGCAGCGCTGCTGCGAGCGCCTGATCGCCGAGTAGCGGGTTGCGGCCGGCGTGGCCGTCTTGATCCGACAGCGAGAGCTTGTCGAGCGTGAACGTCGCGACCTCGCCGAGCGCGAGCAGCGAGTCGTTGAGCATGGCGCGGTCGCAGGTCAGTGCGCGCAACGCCGGCATCGCGCCACCGAGCCAGCGGGCACGCTCGACCGGCACGCGGACGCGGGACACCTCGAAAGACTCGAGCGTGGCGATCCGTGGAACACGCTCGAGCGCACGCCACACCATCTGGACGTCCTGGTGGGGCGTGAACCGGAGGTGGCGGAGGTTGGCGAGGGCAGGGCACGTCAACACCGCGACGAGCGCGTCTTCGCTGACCGTCTCGAGCCCGTGGCCGAGCTCGAGATCGCGCACGGTCTCGAGCAGTGGCAGCTTGGCGATCGCGTCGAGGCCGCCCTTGAGCGCGAACACGGTCAGCTTGCGAATCGGATGATGCGCCAGCATGGGCGCGAGGCGGATCAGCTCCGCCGCCTCGAGACGCACTTCAGAGAGCACCCCGTCGGCGTACGTGAGCGTCGAGCCGGTGCCGATTTCGGCTGCTCCGACATCCTCGGTTCGCCACGCCACGCGGTGCGCCTGCCACAACGCGCGGCGAGTCAGCTCGCGCTCGTCGGTGTCGCCGCCGCCGTGGAGTGCAATCCACTCACCGCGCGGATCCCCGTTCGCGATCAGCCACTCGGCGAACGCCAACCGCGGCCCAGGATCGTCAGGCGAAGCACGAATTACTGCGAGCAGCTCTTCCCGAGTCATCGGGGAGCTGTAGCACCGGCACGTGGTTCGCAGTTGCTCGGATTACACATGTTGGCATCGCTTCGATCATTGTTGCTCGCGGTGCTTGCGCTGGCTGCGTGCGATCCCGAGACGCAGCGCGCGACGGCGGTCGCCGAAGCCGCGGATCAGCCTGGTTCGCGCACCCTCGAGGGCGGGGTTTACCGACGCGTCTCGACGGCGCACGGCCCACTCCACGTCTGGACGCCAGCGAATTACACCGGTCGCGGGGACATCGTGGTCTACGTGCACGGGTATTCCGTGACTGCCGACCAGGCTTGGACCGAGCATCGGCTGGCGGCGCAGTTCGCCGCGTCAGGCCTCGACGCGATGTTCATTGCTTGCGAGGCACCGGCCAGCGTCGACGAGCCGGTGTCGTGGAGCTCGCTCTCCGAGCTGCTCGGCACGGCGCAGCGGGCGATCGGGCAGGAATTGCCCGACGGTCGCGTCGCGGTGGTGGGCCATTCCGGCGCGCACCGCACCGTGCTTCCGTGGTTACCCGAATCTCAGCTGGACACGTTGGTGCTGGTCGACGCGGTGCACGGGGACGTCGAGCGCTGGCGCACGTGGGCCACGGAGAAGCGCGAGCGCCGGCTGGTCTTCGTCGGGGGCGACACCCGCGAGTGGAGCGACCAGCTCCATGCCACGCTTCCCGAGATCGCCGTGCTCGAAGGCATCCCGGCCCTCGACGCCCAGCTCCCTGAAGCCCGCTTCGTCTACATCAAGTCCGACCTCGGCCACCTCGACCTGGTCCGCGGCGATGTGTTGCCCGGGATCCTGCGGCTGGTGCCGGAACAGACCTCCCGTGACACCGGCACGCCGGTCGCCGGCCGCTGAGTCACATCCGCTGCGAGCTGTGATCGCGTAGGCTCCGCAGCGGCGCGGTGGATGTTGCTCGTCGGCGCGGTGTTCGCGTGATCCGACGGTTGTCGTCGACCGCCGTGCGCGAGCCGCGCGCGGCGCCAGGACGCGCGATCACGTTCCCGTGGCGTTCCCTTCGTCCGGTCGCGGCGCTAAGGTCGGCCCCGTGATGCCGAAGCCCGCTTACAAGCGTGTGTTGCTCAAGATTTCGGGCGAGGCGTTGATGGGGTCGCAGGGTTATGGGATCAACCCCGAAGTCCTCGGGCATGTCGCTGGCGATATCGCGGAGACCGCGAAGATGGGCGTCGAGGTCGCGGTCGTCGTCGGCGGCGGCAACATCTGGCGCGGTGCGAGCCACGGCGCCGGCAACATGGATCGCGCGAGCGCCGATTACGTCGGCATGCTCGCGACCGTGATGAACGCGGTGTCGCTGCAATCGGCGATCGAGAAGGCAGGCGTGACCACGCGCGTGCAGACAGCGATCCCGATCGCCCAGATCGCCGAGCCGTATATTCGCCGCCGCGCGATCCGTCACCTCGAGAAGGGTCGCGTCGTGATCTTCGGCGCCGGCACCGGAAATCCATTCTTCACCACCGACACCGCGGGCGCGCTGCGCGCGGGCGAGATCGGGGCCGAGGCGCTGCTGATGGCGAAGAACGTCGATGGCGTCTACGACAAGGATCCGAAGAAGCATCCGGATGCGAAGCGCTACCTCTCGGTGTCGTTTCAAGATGCACTGCAGCGCGATCTCAAGGTGATGGACGGCACGGCGCTGGCGCTGTGTCGCGACAACACCGAGAGCATGCCGGGCGGCATCATCGTGTTCGAGCTGGCGCGGCGTGGCAACATCCAGCGCGTCGTGTGCGGCGAGCCCGTCGGCACGATCGTCCGAGACAACGTCCAGACCAAGACGGCCTGAGAGGGAATCATGATCGAAGACATCAGTAACGACGCCGAAGAGGGCATGAAG
>JACCYD010000408.1 GCA_013696695.1 Deltaproteobacteria bacterium
ACGAGGTGTTCCGCCAGGAGGCGATCGATCACCTCGTCAAGCGCGGTCATCGCGGCGATGTCGTGCGCGTGCACCCGGCGTGGGTTCGTCTCGCATACTGGCTCGTGTTGCTGTTCGTGATCGGTGTCGGGGCGTTCGCGATGTTCGCGCAGGTCTCGCAATACTCGTCGGGCGCTGCCGTGGTGCGCGTCACCGGCCGCACGGATGTCACCGCGTTCGAGGCGGGCACGATCACCGCGCTCGAGGTCACGCCGGGGCAACCGGTCAAGAAGGACCAGGTGCTCGCAAAGCTCCACGACACCGAGCAAGCGGCTCGCCTGCGCGCTCTCAACACCGAGTTCGAGCGCAGGCTCGTCGCGTACCTGCAGGCACCGGCGGATCCGCAGGTCCGGCAAGCGTTGTCGTCGCTGGTCACCGAGCGCGAGAACGCGCGTGCCGGCGTCGAGGCGCGAACGTTTCGCGCCGAGCACGACGGCATCGTCAAGGAAGTCCACGTCGCGGATGGCCAGCGCGTCGAGCCCGGCAAGACGATCTTGTCGATCGTCGAACAGGGAGCGACCGAAGGCATGTCGGTGCTCGCGTTTCTGCCCGGCACCGACCGCCCGCGGATCAAGGTCGGCCAGCGGATGCGGTTCACGTTGCCCGGCTACCGCGGCGCGTACATCGAGGTCGAGGTCCGCGCGGTCTCGGCGGAGGTCACGGCCGGCAAGGATGCGAAGGCACGCTATCTCGGCGAGCGGTACCGCGAGAGCCTCCCGATCGAAGGCCAGGTCGTCGTCGTCGAAGGCCACCTGACGAGGACCACGTTCGATGCCGACGACGAGACCTACGCGCTCCACGATGGCATGGCCGGATTCGTCGAGGTCCAGCTTCAGGCGCGCTCGGTGCTCGAGACCGTGATCCCGGGGTTGACGCTGTGAGCGAAAACACCGAGCGCGAGCCGGCGACGGCGGCCGCCGAGCCGATGGGGACCGACGATCTGTTCCCGTCGCTGGCGCGGCTCGCCCAGCAGCGCAAGGGCAAGATCCCGTTCGTCCAGCAGCTCGAGTGGACCGACTGCGGGCCGGCGTGCGTCGCGATGGTGCTCAAGTATTTCGGTCGCGATGTCACGCTCGACGAGGCGCGCGAGGTGATCGGCAGCGGCCGCGACGGTGCGGATGCGCTCGCGATGTGTCGAGGTGCCGAGTGGTACGGGTTGCGCGCGCGCGGCATCACGCTCGACATCGAGCACTTCAAGTTCCTCCCGGCCGGCTCGGTCCTGCACTGGGAGTTCAACCACTACGTCGTGTTCGAGCGGATGACCCGCAAGGGTGCGGTGATCGTCGACCCCAGCCGCGGTCGCCGGATCGTTCCCGAGAAGCAGCTGCGCACCGCGTTCACCGGCGTCGCGTTGATCTTCGAGGTCGGTGATTCGTTCACCAAGAAGAAGGCCGGGCAGGGCCGGTGGGCCTGGTATGTGCGGCAGATGTCGGGGCAGGGCCACCTGCTCTCTCGGATGCTCGTGTTGTCGCTGTTCCTGCGCGTGTTCGCCCTCGCGATCCCGCTCCTCACCGCCGTGATCGTCGATCGCGTGATCCCGCGCGCCGATCTCGGCCTGATGTTCGTCGTGCTGATCGGGCTCGGCGGCATGTTGTTGTTCCAGGTGCTCACCAACCTGGTTCGCACGCACCTGATGCTCCAGTTGCGCACCAATCTCGATACCCGGCTGACGCTCGGATTCGTCGATTACCTGTCGCGGCTGCCATTCGACTTCTTCCAGCGGCGCTCGGCCGGCGACCTGATGTTGCGCGTCAACAACAACACGATGCTGCGCGAGGTCCTGACCAGCAACACGCTGTCGACGATGCTCGACGGGATCTTCGTCGTGCTCTACGCGGTACTGCTGGTCGCCATCGCACCGATGCTCGGCTTGCTCGTCGTCCTGCTCGCCACGCTCCAGCTCGCGGTCATGCTCGCCGCGCGCCGGCGTTATCGCGATCTCCAGGTCCAGGCCCTCGACGCGCAGGCCAGATCGCAGAGCTATCTCGTCGAGCTGTTCGCCGGCATGTCGACGCTCAAGGCGTGCGCAGCCGAGAGCCGTGCCGTCGAGCGGTGGTCGAATCTCTATGTCGACGAGCTCAACGTCTCGCTCGATCGCGGGCGCACGTCGGCCAAGGTCGAGGCGATGATGATGTTCCTGACCGCGGGGTCGCCGCTCGTGATCCTGGTGGTCGGCACGACGAGCGTCGTCGAGGGCGATCTGAGCCTCGGCTCGATGCTCGCGATCAACGCGATCGCGCTCGGCCTGCTCAGCCCGCTGGCGACCCTCGTCAACAGCGTGCTGTCGCTCCAGATGCTCGGTGGCTACATGGATCGCATCGAGGACGTGCTCGGCACCAAGCCCGAGCAATCCGGCCAGGATGCGGGCCAGGTGCCAAAACTCACTGGACGCGTCACGCTACAGCACGTGTCGTTCCGTTACAGCGAGCGTGCACCGCTGGTCGTCCGCGATGTCAGCATCGACATCAAGCAGGGCACCAGCGTCGCGATCGTCGGCAAGTCGGGATGCGGCAAGTCGACGCTCGCGAGCTTGATCGCGGGGCTCTACCGGCCGGTCGAAGGCAAGATCATGTTCGACGGGAACGACATGAGTCGACTCGATCTGCGTTCGCTGCGACGCCAGATCGGCGTCGTGTTCCAGCAGCCGTATCTGTTCGGCGGCTCGATCCGCGGCAACATCGCCCTCACCGATCCGTCGATCCCACTCGATCGGGTGATGGGTGCGGCTCGACTCGCGGCGGTCAACGACGACATCGATCAGATGTCGATGGGCTACGACACGTTGATCGCCGACGGTGGCTCGTCCCTGTCGGGCGGCCAGAAGCAGCGAGTCGCGATCGCGCGCGCACTCGTGCATCGTCCCGCGCTGTTGATTCTCGACGAGGCCACGAGCGCGCTCGACGCGGAGACCGAGCGCACCGTGATGCAGAACCTCGGCACGATCCAATGCACGCGGATCATCCTCGCGCACCGGTTGAGCACGATCGCGAGCGCCGATCTGATCCTGGTGATGGAGCGCGGCGAGCTCGTCGAGCAGGGCACGCATGACGAGCTACTCGCGAAGGGCCAGCACTATGCTCGGCTGGTCGCCGCGCAGATGCGGCCGCACGTCAAGCAGACGGGGGCTGCATGAGAGCGCTCGTGTTCGTGGTCGTGGTCGCCGCGTGCAAGCCAGGCGCGGACAAGACGGTCGATCCGGTGGCGGCAGCTGCGCAGCCGTCACCGTTCGCACGCGGCGAGCGGCGCGTCGCGGCGACGGAGCAGGTCGGCTACGTCGGCGTGCTCGCTCCACGAGAGAGCATCGAGGTCACCGCCCCATTCACGAGCAAGATCGAGAAATTCTTCGTCAAGCTCGGTGAGACGGTGCGGGCGGATCAGCCGCTCGCGCAGCTCGACGCACGTCCGCTCAGGGACGAGATCGCGCTCGCCAGGGCCGCGCTCACGGAAGCCAGCGTTGCCGCCGGTGCCGCCGCTTCGAAGTACGCGATGGAAGCTCGCGCGTTCCGTGCCGGTGTGTCGTCGAAGGCGTCGGTCGATGCCGCCGCGTTCGAGAGTGGGCAAGCAGGAGCGATGGTCGGTCAGCACAGGACCAAGATCTCGCAGCTCGAGCAGCGCCTGAAGGACACCAAGCTGTCGGCGAAGATCGGCGGCAAGGTCGCGCTTCGCTATGTCGAGGAAGGTGCGCGCGTGCAGGAGGGGCAGGCGGTGATCCGCGTGATCTCGTCGACCGAGCTGTTCGTGAAGTTCGCGATTCCTGGCGAGGACGCGCGCAAGGTGGCGCCCGGCGATGCCGTCGAGATTCGGTTCGACAGCAAGACGACAAGCAAGGTCTCCAGCGGCGTCGTCAAGACGGTGTCTCCCGAGCTCGATCCGATCGCGCAGATGATCGTCGCCGAGGCCGAGCTCGACGAGGCGTCGGCCGAGCTCCAGTCGGGTGTCGTGTGCCGAATCGTGCCGAAAAAGAAGTGATGTAGGCCTTGGGCGCCGATCCAGATTGTGCAGATCGATCTGCACGATCTGTAAAGGCCCTGCACAATGCGCTCAGCAGATCTCCACAGATAGTCACCGTTGGTTTCGGCACTCCGTTTGCTTCATGTCGGGGAACATGAAGCGCACCGGCATCAAGAAACTCGAGCTCAAGCGACTGACCGTCCAGCAGCTCACCGAGGTTGCCGGTGGCGGTCACCAGATCGCCACGCGGTACTGCTCGGGTACGTGCAACTGCACGACCTCCGACGTTTGCAACACCACCCAGACCGGCGCCGCGGGCGACAATAACCAGTACGCCGACTGCGACTACGTCGCTCTCGGCATCGCAGGTTGTGATGGTGCATGTCGCGCCGACGACGCCGACCAAGGCGGTGGTGGCGGTGGCGGTGGCGGTGGCGGCGGCGGCGGCGGTGGCGGCGGTGGTGGCGGCGGCTGCGCCGCAATAATAATGATGTGCTGAGCTCGTTCGAGTCGATAGCTGTTCGACGGCTCGGCTCGCCTTGTGGGCTTTCCAACGGTTCGCTCCAGGCGGGCCGTTTGTCGTTTGTGCGTCCAAGACGCTGCTAACCAACCGCGATCGCCGCGAATATCGGTTCCGGCCACACCGCGAGCGGCAACGTCGCCGCGACCCGCGCTGCGGCCAGCTTCAGCCCACGAGCTGCCTCGAGCAGCGCGCTCGCGAGCGTTTCGGCGTCCGCCGCGATCGTCGCGAGCGGAAGCGCCTCGGCCGCTTCGAGCCGTGCGGAGATGTAGATCGTGGTGACGCCACCTTCGCGCAGCGGGATCAACTGTAGGTGCCTGGGGACGGCGTGGGCGAGCAGGGGTGCGAGCGCGTGATCCGGCGTTGGCCGCTCGATCGCGATCGACGTGCGCGACTCCTGGATCGGTGCGGCGGGAATGAGGAGCTTCGCGGAGACCAGCGCGTCGAGCGTCTCGATTACCATCGCCGGAGGTAGCTCCGACAAGGCCGCGAGTGCCTCGGCGACCGAGCACGGTAACGCGACCTGGCTCGCGATCGCGACGAACGCGATCTCGTCGCTGGCGATCACCTCGGTGCAGCGCGGCGAGCCGAGCTGGAGCGCGCCGTCGCTCCACACCAGACGCGCCTCCGCGACCAGCTGGACGCGCGCCGACAGATCGCGACCAAGGG
>JACCYD010000414.1 GCA_013696695.1 Deltaproteobacteria bacterium
GGTGACGATGGCGTCGCTCTCCGATCACCTCGCGCGCGTCGAGGACATCGAGCTGCAGTTCTCGACGGCGTCGGAGACGATCGCGCAGCCGCCGCCGCTCGCGGGTCTGTGGGACGTGCGGCGCTCGCAGCTCGCGCATCGCGCGCCGCGCAAGCCGGCCGACGACGATCTCACCGGCTCGGTGTTGCCCGGTCGATTCCGCCTCGATCGGCTCGTCGCGCGCGGCACATTTGGCACCGTGTATCGCGCGCGCCAGCTCGCGGTCGAGCGCGACGTCGCGGTCAAGGTGCTGCACGCCGACATCGATCCGTCGTCGGAAGACGGCAAGCTGTTCGTCCACGAGATCCGCAGCGTCGGGCGCATCGATCACTCGAACGTCGTGCGGATCTACCAGGCCGACATCACCCACGACGGACGGCTGTTCTTCGCGATGGAGCTGCTCGACGGGCAGGATCTCCAGTCGCTCGGCAACGCGGGCAAGCTGCCGAAGGAGCGCGCGGTCGACCTCGTGCGCCAGTTGCTCGGCGGGCTCGCGGCCGCACACGATGCCGGTCTCGTGCACGCCGATCTCAAGCCGGCGAACGCGATCGTGATCGCGCCGCCGGAAACCAGCGATGGTGCGTCCACCACGCACGAGCGTGCCGTGCTCGTCGATTTCGGCCTCTCCCGTCTGCGTGCGCCCGGCGAGCACGCAACGTCCGCCGGCGGCACCCCGGCGTACATGGCACCCGAACAGATGCTCATGGGGCGCGTCGATGCGCGCTCCGATCTGTTCTCGGTCTCGCTGGTCCTGGTCTGGATGCTCACGGGCTGGCGGCGGCCGAATGCCGTGACGCTCGCTCCACCGATCGAGGAGATGGAGAAGATCGAGGATCCGCACCTGCGCACCGTCCTCGCGCGGGCGCTCGATCCCGATCCGGCGAAGCGGTTCCAGTCAGCACGCGAGCTGTCGGCGGCGCTCGGCGGTGCGCCGGCCCCGATCTCGGCGAAGGTCCCGCAGGAGACGCGGGTCCTGCCGTTTCGCCACCTCGCGCCGCTCACCGAAGCCGATCACGGGCGCCTCCACGGGCGCGAAGCCGATGTCGCGCTGATCACCGAACACGCACTGTATCGTCGCGTCGTCGTCTACGCCGCACCGTCGGGAACTGGCAAGACCTCGGTGCTGCGCGCCGGACTGATGCCGCGCCTCGAGGCACTCGGCATCCACGCCGTCTACGTTCGCTGCCGCACCGACTTCACGTGGTCGGTGGTCAGGGCCATCGCGCCTGGCGCCACCTCGATCGCCGATGCGATCACCAAGTTCCACGAGCAGCGCGGCGGCAAGCTCGTGCTTGTCATCGATCAGATCGAGGCCGCGCTTGCCGATCCCGAGTTCGTCCCTGCACTGCTGCGGTTCGATCACTGGCCGGCCGGTGCGGACGTCTCGATCGTGCTCGCGATCCGCGAGGACTGGCTCGCACGCCTGCTCGCCCGCACGCAGGAGATCGAACCGAACCTGCCGATCGTGCGCCTGCCGCCGCTCTCGCCGGAGGGTGCACGCACGGCGATCGTCGCGCCGCTCACCGAGCATCGCCTCGAGATCAAGCCCGATCTCCTCGACGTCCTCCTCGCAGATCTGCAACGCGCCGCGGCCGCCATCGGTCCCGAGATGGGCTGGGGCGATGCGCCGGCCGTGTTCCCACCGCACCTCCAGCTCGCGTGCTCGGTGCTTCACGAACAGCTCGCTGTCGACGATGTCGCCCTCGAGCTCCGGCACTACCGCAGCCTCGGCGGCTTCGACGCGATCGTCGGCGAGCACCTCGATCGCGTGATCGAGACCGAGCTCGATGACGGCCGCGATGTGGTCGCTCGCGATCTGTTCCTCGCGCTGGTGACCTCCGCAAACCAGCGCGCGATCCGTCCCGAAGTCGAGCTGCTCTCGATCGTCGGTCCCAAACACGGCGCAGACCGCGTGATGGGCGTGCTCGAGGTGCTGCGCGCGAAGGGCCTGCTCGTCCGCGTGCGCGCCGATGGCGAAGCCTCGTGGGAGCTCGTGCACGATTCGCTGGTCGCGCGCGTGCTCGCGTGGATCGATCGCAAGGATCTCGCGCGTCGTCGTGCGATCGAACAGATCCGCTACCACCTGCGCCGCTCGACCAAGGA
>JACCYD010000438.1 GCA_013696695.1 Deltaproteobacteria bacterium
CGGTACGACACGGCGTTCCTTCGCGACCTCGACAAGACAGCGACCGCCGCCCTCGATGATCTCGCCACGCGCCTGCGGGCCCGAGTGGCCCGTGAAGTTGGAGGTCGGCTCTCCGATCCGCTCCTGCAAACGAGCGAGCGTGAGAAGCTGATCTTGCTCGCGAGGGTCCCAAAGGATGACCGTCACGGCCACACCACCGGGGATGTCACTGATCTCGGTGATCGCGCTCGGCAACACGGATGGGCAGTTCATCATTCGCCGTTCGAGCGAGCCCGGCTGTGGTGCGAGTGGAGCTACGACCGCCGGCGGCGGCGGCTTAGCGCAGGCGTAGAGAGCAATCAGCAAGGCAACTCGCATGGTCATGGTGGTTGGTGGTGCAGACGATGTCGTTCCGGCGCAAACGAAGTGTTTTAGCTCGCGATCGAGGACGAGCAACGCGCGCTCGTCGACGCTGGTGAACGCGCCTGCCGCGCCGGAGCGACCAAGGTGTCGACGAAATTCCTCCAGGGTGCGCCGTGGCACGCGATGGTCGAGCTCGCCGAGGCGGACGGCAGCTTCGATCTGATCGTGATGGGAACGCACGGCAGGACAGGATTGAAGCGCTTGCTGATCGGGTCGATCGCGGAGAAGGTCGTGCGCCACGCGCCGATCTCGGTGCTGGTGGTGCGTGGCAACCCCGACGGTCCACGATTCGATCACGTACTCTGCCCGGTCGACTTCGCCACCGATTCGCCGCGCGTGATCGAGCGTGCCGAAACGTTCGTCGGTGGCAGCCTCGACCTGCTCCACGTCATCGAGCTACCGCTGGCGGCGTCCGGGGATCCGTTGCTCACCGACGTGATCTCCGATGCGGATCATCGCGCGACCAATCGGCTCGAGATGTACACGGCCGAGATCGTCGCGCGCCACAAGCTCCCGGTTCGTTCCGAGACGCTGGTTGGTCATCCGGTCGCGGTGATCCTCGCCAAGCTCGAAGAAGATCGCACGTTCGACCTCGTTGCCATCGGCACCCACGGCCGCAGCGGGCTGCACCGCATGCTCCTCGGATCAACCGCCGAGAAGCTCGTTCGCCATGCGCCGTGCTCGGTGCTGGTGATTCGCGCACGCGCCTGAACTGCGCACGACGCCGACTCGCACCTCGCGACTCCAGTCGACCGTCGGCGTCTCGCGCGGCAGCCGCAGGGTGATCCGCTGCCCGACATGCGCGTCCGTCAGCACCGGCAAGGCCACTCCCCGCGATCAAGTGGAGATGCCGTGGCGACCGTGCGTCCCCTCTGGATCCGGGTCCTCGACGATGGTCCCGGCGTCTCCGCAGACATTGCGGACAACGTGTTCGAGCCGTTCTTCACCACCAAGAAGGAAGGCACGGGCCTCGGGCTCGCGATGATCTACGCGTTCGTGCAGCGGTTCTCCGGGCGCGTCACCCTCGAGACCGCCCCCGGCAAAGGCTCGTCGTTCACGCTATGGTTCCCGCAAACGTGAATTCGCGCAAACCGTGCGTCTTCCGTCGCACGCATGCAGTGTTTGCGCCGATATGCCGCTAACTAGCCGATTTCCCCTGGCACGGGCTTCGCTAAAAGGAGACCGATGACTCGCTCTGGTCGCATCCTCGTCGTCGACGACGAAGTCAACGCTCGCACAGCCCTCGCCGAGCTTCTTCGCGATGAGGGCTACGAGGTCGAGACCGCCGCAGACGCGTTCAAGGCACTTGGCAAGTACGACTCGTTCGGTCCGCACGTCGTGGTGACCGATCTCAAGATGCCCGGGATGGATGGCATCGAGCTCGTGAAGAAGTTGCGCGCGATGGAGGACCCCGCCACCGTGGTCGTGATGACCGCCTTCGGGGCGGTGTCGTCCGCGGTCGACGCGATGCGCGCCGGCGCTGCGGAGTATCTGACCAAGCCCCTCAACTTCGACGAGCTCGTCGTGGTCCTCGACAAGGTGTTCGAGCACCAGGACCTGCGACGCGAAACTCGCCAGCTCCGTGCACGCGTTCGCGACCGCGTCGCTCCGAACAACATCGTGGGCTCGAGCCCGCCGATGCAGCAGGTGTTCGAGATCGTCGATCAGGTCGCGCCGAGCCGCGCCACCGTGCTGATCACCGGCGAGAGCGGCACCGGCAAGGAGCTGGTCGCAAACGCGATCCATCAACGCTCGCCGCGCGCGAACGGTCCGTTCATCAAGTTGCACTGCGCCGCGCTTGCCGAATCGCTGCTCGAGAGCGAGCTGTTCGGTCACGAGAAAGGTTCGTTCACTGGCGCGGCCGCGCGCAAAGACGGACGGTTCTCGCTCGCCGACGGCGGCACGTTGTTCCTCGACGAGATCGGCGAGATCTCGCCCGCGATCCAGGTCAAGTTGCTTCGCTTTCTCCAGGAGCACGAGTTCGAACGCGTCGGCGGCACGCAGACGATCCGCGTCGACGTCCGCATCATCGCGGCGACCAACCGCAACCTCGTCGAGGAGGTCGCGAAGGGCCGGTTCCGCGAGGATCTATTCTATCGCCTCAACGTGGTCGCGCTCGAGATGCCACCCCTGCGGGATCGACGTACGGACATCCCTTCGCTCGCGAAGTTCTTCCTCGACCGCTATGCGAAACAGAACGCCAAGCCGATCGACAGCTTCGCGCCAGAAACGCTCGAGCTCCTCGTCTCGTACGACTGGCCCGGGAACGTGCGCGAGCTCGAGAATGCGATCGAGCGTGCGGTCGTGCTCACCAACGCACTGATCCTCGAGCCGCGATTTCTCCCGGCGAGTGTGCAGCCACGGCCGTCGCCGACCGGCGCGCCGATGATTCCCGGGGCGACGATGGCGGCGCTCGAGCGCTACGCGATCCTCGAGACTCTCAAGGCGACCGGTGGCGCGACCTCGAAGGCGGCCGAGATGCTCGGGATCAGCGTCCGGACGATCCAGTACCGGTTGCATCAGTACAACGAAGCACCGCGGTCGGAGGTCGACGTCGTCCGCAAGGATTCGCGTAGCCCCGAACCAGCATGACGTCCCTCGACGAGCTGTTCACGTACGTCGAGCTCGGAGACGATGATCGCGCGCGATTGCGCGCATTGCATCCGGTGCTCGAGCCGCACTTCCCGGCGATCGCGGCGAAGTTCTACGACGCCATACGGAAGAATGCCGGCGCAGCCGGGATGCTGTCCGGGCCCGCGCAAGTCGAGCGCCTGCGCGTCTCGCTGATCGACTGGATGTCGACGGGCCTCCTCGGCCCCTACGACGAGCGGTTCTACGAGAAGCGATCGCGGATCGGCCGCCGACATGTCCAGATCGGCCTCGGCAACCATTACATGTTCACCGCGATGAACGTCGTGCGGCGCGCGTACCTCGAGTGCATCCTCGCCGTCTCGCCCGAGGACGCGCCTGCCACGATCTTCGCCGTCGAGAAGTTGATCGACATCGAGCTCGCGATCATGGTTCGCCACTACCAGCTCGACTCCGAGGACAAGCTGATCGCACGGGAACGTCGCGCGCAGGCGGAGCGGATCACCGCGATGCAGACCATGACGGCCGGCATCGCGCACGAGGTCCGCAATCCGCTCAACGCGGCGAAGCTCCAGCTCGAGCTCCTCGAGCGCAGGCTGCGAAAGCGCGTCGACGACGAGCGCCTGATCGAGCCCTGCAAGCTCGCCAAGAGCGAGATCGAGCGCCTGACCCAGCTGCTCAACGATTTCCTCGCGTTTGCACGTCCACCCGAGCTGAGTCCGGAGGATCGAGACGTCACGCAGCTCGTCGCGCAGGTCGTCGAGCTCGAGCGCGTCGATGCCGAGCGACGCGGTGCCGAGCTCACGTACACCACGTCGCAGCCCCAGATCGCGCACGTCGACGCCGGCAAGATCCATCAGCTCGTGATGAACCTCGTGCGCAACGCGATCGAAGCCGTCGGGGAAGGCGGCCATGTCGGCGTTGCAGTCAGCGGCGACGAGAGCTCGCTCACGATCGTCGTGAACGATGACGGTCCTGGAATCCCGGAAGCGGTTCGCACCCGGATCTACGAGCCGTTCTTCTCCACCAAGTCCGGCGGTACCGGACTCGGCATGTCGATCGTTCACAGCCTTGTCGCGTTACACGGCGGCACGATCGATCTCGCGTCGTCACCTTCCGGCACGCGCTTCGACGTTCAGATCCCGCGGAGGACCAGGGTCTAGGCGCCGCGGCGGGCTTGCACCTCGCCGCGGAGTGGGACGCGCAACCGCTGTGCCTCGGTCGCGCATTCGATGCAGGCCGTCGCGGTCGGCAGTGCGTCGAGCCGTGGCTCGGCGATGTCCTCGCCGCAGGTCAGGCAGCTGCCGTAGGTGCCGTCGTCGAGCCGACGCAGCGCGGCGACCACGTCACCGAGGATCCGCGCATCGGCCTCGCCGAGGTGAGCGACCACCGTCGCATCCCACTGCTCGGTAGCGCGCTCGACCTCTTCGGCGTCGCGCATCTCCATCGTTTCATCTGCGCGCTCGAGCTCGTCGCGATAGCGGAGCAGCAGTTGGCGGCGTTGGCGCATCAGCCGTTGCCTGATCAATCTGGTCCTCATGAGATCAGGAAACGTGCATCGGCCAAGCCACTGCGCGCACACGCTCGTGTCTGTGATCGATCGTGGAACACCCACAGATCACGAGCGTGTCGACGCATGTCGGCTTCGTTCGCCCGGTACGCCCGGGCCATCTCGCTCGCTTGTCTTAGCGGCGCGCGCGGCGATCGCGGATGTACGGACGCTGGATGCGATGCGTCGGCACCGGGCGATACCGCGCCGTGTAGCCACGCGGCCGGTAGTGGCGATAGCGATACGGCGAGCCGATGCTCACGATCGCGGTGGGCGGACGCGCCTCGACCCAACCACTGGTGTAGTAGCTCGAGCGCCACCACGTACCCTGGGTGTTCCACCAGTAGTAGCCGTTGGAGTAGAAGATTGGCTCGTCGTAATCGGCGATCACGTGAACGCCGGGCGAAACCACGACCATGTCGGGCGTGTCTACGGTCGCAGTCGCACGGTAGCCAACCGAGCCAGCGCAACCGACGCTAAACATGAGGGCAAGCGAAAATAGAATTCGACGCATGCCCATAGAACAAGCATTCGTCGTGCCCACGCGACTGTGTCAGCGGAGCCCCATCGCGGCGCGACACGTCTTCGTGTAGAGGTCGCGAAACAGGTTTTTCGGATCCGTGATCGCTTTCACTGCGTCGTAGTTCGCCTTGTTCCAGATCTGCCAGAACTCGTCCTCGGAGTAGTAGTTGTGCGCGATCAGCGTCTTGATGCCGCCGAGCTCGCGCAGCTTCTCCTCGATCATCCGGTGGTAGTTCTTGTCGCCGGTCTGCTTCATTCCGTAGATCGCGAGATCGAGGAACAGCTCGTCGGGCAACCCGGTCCAGTAGTCCTTCATCAGCCACTCGTAGTCGTGGACGCGGCGATACGGCACGCACCACAACGGGAAGTGGCCGACCTCCTTCTCGTACCAGGCCAGAAACTCGGGGACCTTCGAGAAGGGCACGAACACGTCGAGCGTGACCGTCGGCTTCTCCGACGGCAGCAGCCAGTGCAGCTTGTCGGCGAGCTGAAGCCACTGCGTCGAAGCGAGCACCTTGCCGAACAGCATCCGGCCGATCCGAGACTTCGGCCGCACGTTGGTGACGCCGCGGTCGTAGCGGAACACGTACTGCTCCGTCGTCAGGTAGTCCTCGGTTCGCGACGCCGTGCTCTCGTAATAGACCTTCATCCAGTCGTAGCGATTCGTGTACGGCGCGCGCTCGACGAACTTGCCGACGCTGAGCACGTAGAGCGTCGGCGAGTGGATGATGCCGTCCATGAAGTCGACATCGCGGCTGTCGAAGTGGCGCTGGATCGCGGCGCGGTAATCGTCGATCGTCGTGTACCTCTCGTAGACCACCCAGACGTACGGCTTCGCCGGGACGAGCTTGAACGTCAGCTTGGACAGGATGCCGAGCGTGCCGAACCCGCCGTGCACCATCTGGAACACCAGCGAGTGACGGTTGGTCGGCGTGCAGGTCAACACCTCGCCGGTCGCCGTGATCACCTCGTACTCGAGGCAGGTGTCGTGGAAGCCACCGTGGACGAACGACATCGACTCGATCGAGCAGCCGGCGACCGCGCCGCCGATCGTGATCGTCTTGAGCTCTGGAACGACGATCGGGATCAGACCGTACCGCAGCGTGGCGGCCACGAGATCGACGAACGCGACGCCGGATTCGGCGACGCAGATCCGACGGTCCGGATCGATCTCGAGGATGTCGGTCAGATCGCTGATGTCGATCTTGGCGTCCTTGCGGCGCAGGTCGTTCGCCTTCGGAACTTGGTGCGCCACCGCTTTTTTCTTGAGCGACAGCGGGCGGCCACTGGTGTGAGCGCGCAACTGAGCCACGATGCGAGCCACTTTGTTGTCGTGGCGTGAGGTGGGCTCGGTCACGTGAGCGAAGTCGTAACCAAATGGCGAGGCGATGTCATTAAACACGGACATCTACAGGGCAAGTCACGTGCCCGAACTTTGATGAGTCAAGTCCGACGACTGCCAGGCGTTCGAGCCCCAGCGCTCGGACAATGCCGCGCTTTCTGACCTGGGCGCGCGCTGAAGGCCGATCGTCCGACGAGCCGCGTCACGCACGGTTGGGCTACTTGCCGTCACCGATGGCGAGAAGGATCGAGGTCAGCCGGTTCACCGATGGATGACGGC
>JACCYD010000461.1 GCA_013696695.1 Deltaproteobacteria bacterium
CGTGCGCACGTACCGACGGGGATGGCGACGTGGTGTCAGACGTGGATCCAGATCGCGCACCGGCACGGCCGCGGGATCGCGGTGGTGTGAATGGATCCCGAGCTCGAGATCGCCTCGCAGATCGCCGACGTCGCGGACGTCACATTGTGGAGCGGCACGACCCACCGTGCCGATCGCTTCAACGATCGGTGGATCTCCTATACCGGCGCGAGCGCCGAGGAGTGGTCGTCGCGAGACTGGGAAACCGCCGTTCACGCAGACGACCGCGCGCGTTGCCGGATCGCGTGGACCAGCGCCCGTCAGCACGCGGTCGATGATCTCGACCTCAGGTTACTGGATCGAAACGGGCTCTATCAGTGGCATCGCGTGCGCTTCGTCGCGACGGTGGGAGGGCGATGGTTCGGGATCGCTCGCGTGCGTGACGTCACGAGCAAGCGGACGATCCGCGACGATCCGGACCGAGCCAGCTTGCTCGGTGACCGCTTTCTCGCTGCGATCTCGCACGAGCTGCGCGCTCCGATCGCCGCGCTGTTGCTGTGGGAGCGTGTCCTCCGCGAGGAGGATCTGGCACCCGAGGACCGCACGCGTGCGCTCGAAGCGATCCACCACAGTGCGCTCGTGCAGACCCGGCTGGTCGACGACCTGGTCGATGTCGCACGCGTCAGCGCCGGCAAGCTCGCCGTGCAGCTGCGGCCGGTCGAGATCGCCGGCATCCTCGAGCGCTGCGTCGAAGGCGTTCGCCCACTCGCGGCGCTCCACCGCCGACACCTCGAGGTCCGGGTCGGGCGCGATCTCGGCTTCGTCCACGGCGACGCGCTCCGGCTCGCGCAGGTGTTCCAGAATCTGCTGACCAACGCGATCAAGTTCACGCTGGAGAATGGTCACGTCACGCTCGATGCGAGCCGGACGGGTGACGAGATCGTGGTCGACGTCATCGACGACGGGCGCGGGATCGCCGCCGAGTTCCTGCCCCACGTGTTCGAGATGTTCACGCAGATCGACGATCGGCAGGCATCCGGCGAGAGCGGGCTCGGGCTCGGGCTCGCGATCGCCCGCGAGCTCGTCGCGCTACACGACGGCGTGATCGAAGCGCACAGCGACGGGCACGGCCGTGGCGCGTTGTTCAGGGTGCGCCTGCCCACGATCCAACAACGCCTCGCCCCCAAGCCACGTCTCGCGAGTGCGCGGGCGCTCGCGGACGTGTCGATCTTGCTCGTCGATGACGATCCGCGGGTCCTCTCTGCACTCGAGCTCCTGCTCGGGCGCGCTGGCGCCCACGTGCAATGCGCGGGGTCCGTCGCGGCCGCGTGGACGGTGCTCGAGCATGTCGTGCCGGACATCATCGTCAGTGACATCGCGATGCCCGGCACGGACGGCCACGAGTTGGTCCGGCGCCTCCGCGCCGCGGCGCCTCCGCTCCAGCGAGTGCCCGCGATCGCGCTGACCGATCATGCGGCTGCGGGCGACGCGGATCGTGCCCTCGCGGAGGGTTTCGACGGCCACCTGTCGAAGCCGATCGAGATCGACGTGCTGGTCGCGAGCATCTCTGGATTGGTTCGCCGTCCGCGACCTTCGACGACATGATGCTCCTCGCGCACCGACCGAGCACTTCGTGCACCTCGGGCAGCAACGCTCGGAGACAAGTTGCGCAACGGCACGCTCTCGCCGATCAAGAGATCGTTACCTCCCACGCGCTGGCGTGGAGCGCGCTCGCGCGTGCGAGCACGTGCTGCTGGAGCCCGCGCATGCGCAACTCTGAGAGCTGGCCCTCGACCATCACGGCGATCCGGAAGCTCTCCTCGGTGAACCGCACGATCACGCCATCGAGCTCGATCCGGAACACGTTGAAGTCATCTTCCTCGCGTTGCTCGAACACGGTCGAGCCCGGGCTCTGGTACAGGGAGCGCAGCTGCTCGAGATCTGGATCGCGGCCCGTCGCGCTCACGATGTTCTTGCGGTAGTCCACCGAGCTCTTGATCTGCGGGTGCTCGGTGCGCCACAGCAACTGGCGCATCTCCCACAGCAGGCTGCGCTCACCATCTGTGGGTTGC
>JACCYD010000479.1 GCA_013696695.1 Deltaproteobacteria bacterium
GCCTTGGGGGGTGCCTTGCGCGGTGCGGGCGTACGGACGTCGGTGGTCGCAGCGTTTGCCGACGGAATCAGCGCATCCGCCTCGATCAGCGACGCCGCGGTCTTGGCTGCGAAATAGGCGCAGACCACGACGGTGATGGCGCCCAGCACCCAGCCGCGGGTGACCATGGCGAAGAGGCCGCCGACGATGCGATTGAGGGAGGGGAGTTGGGACATCGGCGGCCTCTGCTGCGGAGTAGTTCCAAGCCACATGCCACGCCGGCACGACGGGGTAACCCCGCGTCCTCCCACCTCGGTTGCGGGGTTGTGAAGGCCCGTGACGCCAGGCAGACTGCGGGCACCGCACCAAGGCTGCCAATCTGGCACCCGTTCGGGCGCGCCGAGAAGTACGCGTTTATGATGAGCCAGCCGTGATCGTGTCCATGCCCAAGTCGATCGGCAGATACACGATCATCGACAGGCTCGCGGTCGGCGGCATGGCCGAGCTGTTCAAGGCCACGCTCTCCGGCGACCACGGCTTCGAGAAGCTGGTCGCGATCAAGAAGATCCTCCCGCACCTCGCGGTCGACAAGCAGTTCGTCGAGATGTTCATCGACGAGGCGCGGATCACCGCGCAGCTCGATCATCGCAACATCGTCGCGGTGTTCGAGCTCGGCACCGATTCCGACACGCCGTACATCGCGATGCAGTACGTCGATGGGCTCGACGTGCTCGCGCTGCTCCGCGAATGCGCGCGCGTCCAGATCCGGTTGCCGCCGGAGCTCGCCGCGGTGATCGCGCGCGATGTCTGCGAAGCGCTCGACTATGCGCACAACGCGCTCGACACCAGCGGCAAGGCGCTCGGCATCGTCCACCGCGACATCTCGCCGGGCAACGTGCTGCTGTCGTGGCGAGGCGACGTCAAGCTCACCGACTTCGGCATCGCCCGCGCCGCCGAGCGTCGCCACAAGACCGAAGCCGGCACGCTCAAGGGCAAGTACGGCTATATGAGCCCGGAGCAAGTCTCCGGCGGCGAGATCGACGCGCGCAGCGACATCTTCGCGGTCGGCATCCTGCTCGCCGAGATGGTGATGGCGCGCCGGTTGTTCACGTCGACCAACGACCTCGACATCCTGCTGATGGTGCGCGACGCGCGCCTCGATCGGTTGCACAAGTACGCGACCGAGTTCCCGGTCGAGCTCCGCGTCCTCACCACGCGCGCGCTCCAGCGGCGCCCCGAAGATCGCTGGCAGAGCGCTGCGCAATTTCGCGACGCGATCGACGAGTGGCTGCGCCGCACCACCAACACCACGAATCGCGATCTCGCCGGCCTGATCGGCAGGGTGATCAACGCGCCCACCGCGGATCTCGACGACGACAGCAGCGCCGGCGTCGTGCGGCAGACCACCTCTGATGAAGAAGCGTTGTCGGGCCCGATGACGCGAATGAGCCTGATGCGCGCCGAGGCCGAAGCCGCCCGTGCACGCGCGGCATACATCTCCGGCGATGCGATTCCGACCGGGGAGATCGGCGATCCCGGCTCGGCGGGCGAGGTCACGATCCGCGACGACGATCTGCGGCCCGAACCGGTCGAGGTGCCGTCGGGGCCGCGCGAGGTCGGCGAGCTCCGCGAGCATTCCGTGATCCAGGTCGTGTATCGGCTGGCGAAGACCCGCGCCACCGGCATGCTGTCGCTCGAAGGCCGTGCTGGCGTGCTCAAGGAAGTGTATTTCGTCGACGGCCAACCGCAGTTCGTCAACTCGAACGTCGAGTCGGAGCGGCTCGGCAACTACTTGATCGAAGCCGGCGCGCTGACGCCGCAATCGCTGCAGCGCGCGCTCGGCGTCATGCATCACTTCGGCGGGCGGCTCGCCGACACCTTGGTCGGCCTCGACATCCTCGATCCGCTCGAGGCGTATCGATTGCTCGCGAAGCAAGTGGCCTCGAAGCTGATGGAGGCGTTCTCGTGGCAGAAGGGCCGCTACACCTGGACGCCGCGCCACCCGAACCCGTGGAAGGCGCGCTCGCTCCACCTCGATGCGTTTCGCGTGATCGGCGCTGGTGCCGCGCAGCTCTCGGAGTCGCTGATCGACGACTGGCACCTGGCGAACAAGCTGCAGTTCATCGTCGCCGAACCGACGATGGAGGGCGAGCTCGCGACCTTCGGGCTCGGCGAGGCGATTCTTCGCGTCTACAGCTTGCTCGACGGCCGCACCCGGCTCGGCGAGCTCGCGGCTCGTGTGCGGTCACCCGAGGCGCGGATGAACTTGCTCCGGCTCACGTACCTGCTCGTGCAGACCGGTCTCGCGCGGCTGTCTTGAACCCGTGACGATCGCGATCCTCACGGTCCAGGGTCTGGAGAAGTCGTTCGGTACGCGACAGGTGCTCTCCGGTGCGTCATTCGCGGTGCACGAGCGCGATCGCATCGGCATGATCGGCGCGAACGGCGCGGGCAAGTCGACGCTGCTCGCGATGATCGTCCAGAAGGCGATGGGCGGAGACGACCCGATCCTCGAGCCCGACAAGGGCATCGTGACGTGGAAGCGCGATCTGCGTCTCGAGTACGTGCCGCAGGAGCCAGAGCTCGACGTCGAGGCCACGGTGCGCGCCACGCTCGAGAGGAAAGAAGCCGCGGAGCACGAGATCGATGCGATCAGCGACGCGCTCAAGCTGCCACCCGCCGGCAACACGATCGGCAACCTGTCGCTCGGCGAGCGGCGCCGCGTCGCGCTCGCTCGCGCATTGCTCGGCCGCGCCGACGTGCTCGCGCTCGACGAGCCGACCAACCACCTCGACGCGACCACGGTCGAATGGCTCGAGACCCGCCTCGCCGCATGGCCCGGTGCGCTGATCGTGGTCACCCACGATCGCTACTTCCTCGACAAGGTCGCGACGCGGATCCTCGAGGTCGATCGCGGTCGCGTGCACTCGTACGATGGCGATTACGGCGAGTTCTTGCTCAAGCAAGCGGAGCGGCTGTCGACCGAAGCCGAGGCTGAATACCAGCGCGTGTCGTTCATCCGTCGCGAGATCGATTGGATCCGGCGTGGCCCGCCGGCGCGCACCACCAAGGCGAAGGCGCGCATCGACCGGTTCGACGCCGCGGTCGGCGCCAAGCCAACGGAGGACGACAAGGTCCCGTCTCAGCTCACGCTTCGGCTGCCGGTCGGGCCGCGACTCGGCAGCACGATCGTCGCGCTCGACCAAGTCTCGAAGTCGCTCGGTGGGAAAATCCTGGTCAAGGATCTCACGCTGAGGATGAAGCCCGGCGATCGCATCGGCATCATCGGCGAGAACGGAGCAGGCAAGACCACGCTGATCAAGATGATCCTCGGACTCGAGCCGCCCGACAGCGGCAAGGTGACGATGGGCATCAACACCAAGCCCGCTTACCTCGAGCAAGGCCGCACCGAGCTGCGCGACGATCTCACCGTGCTCGAGGAGGTCGGCGACGGCAACGACTACGTCGAGCTGCCCGATGGTCGCTCGCACGTGCGCGGCTTCCTGAAGATGATGGCGTTCCCCGATTCGGTCGCCGACACCAAGGTCGGCAAGCTGTCGGGGGGCGAGCGCAATCGCGTGCAGCTCGCGCGGCTCCTCCGGCGCGGTGGAAATCTGTTGATCCTCGACGAGCCGACCAACGATCTCGATCTGCCGACACTCGGTGCGCTCGAGGATGGCCTGACCACGTTCGGAGGCTGCGCGCTGATCGTCTCGCACGATCGCTGGTTTCTCGATCGCGTGGTCACCGCGATCCTCGCGTTCGAAGGCGACGGCAAGGTGACGCTCTACGAGGGCAGCTACGCGTTCTACGCCGAGCGGCGCCCACAGCGCGGGAAGCCACGCAGCGAGACAGGATCCGCGCCGGTCGCACCACGTGCGAAGCCGGTCGGCCCGCGCAAGCTGACGTTCAAGGAGACCCGCGAGCTCGCCGGCATGGAAGAAGCGATCGCCGCGGCCGAGGCGAAGGTGCGCGAGCTCGAAGCGGCGCTCGCCGATCCGGCGGTGTTCACCGACTGGGCGAAGGCGCAGGCAGTGACTGCGGAGCTCGAGCAAACGCGCACCGACGTCGAGCGGTTGTTCGCGCGCTGGCAAGAGCTCGACGCGATCGGCAGCTAGAACGGCGCGGTCTGCGCCGCTCGGACGCGCAAGGTCAACAGCGCGCGCAGCTCGGTCACGATCTGCGTGCGTTGACTAGCGAGGTTGGTGCGCTCTTCAGGATCGGTGCGCAGATCGTAGAGCTCGATGCTCGAGCCGGTGTCGATCAACTTCCAGTTGACGCGAACGATCGCCATCGCCGTCACGCCGCGATCGAGATCCGGCAGGATCGCGGCGAACGCGACGTTGCTTGTCGCCGCGCGCGTGCCGAGCACGGTCTGCGCGAACGAGTGGCCATCGATGGCGACGCCACGCGGTGGTACGTAGCCGGCGAGATCGATCAGCGATGGCGTCAGGTCGACGAGGCCGACGGTCTCGAGGATTTGCTGGGGCTTGATCCTCGGACCGGCGAGCACGAGCGGCACGTGGATCTGCGTGTTGTAGAGATCGTCCTCGCGAAACGCCTGGCCATGCTCGCCGAGCTCTTCGCCGCGCAGGCCTGCGACGACGATGATCGGCGCCGTCTCGGGAGAGCGCGTCGAGAACGCACCGACGACCTCGCCGATCGCGCGATCGAGCTCGGCGAGCGCGCGATCGTACGTGGTGAGCCGATGATGGGTGGCGATCGCCTCGCGATCACCCGGCCAGTCGACACGCAGATGGATCCACATCAGCAGCGGCGCCTTCGAGGTGCGCGTCTTGATGAACCGACCGGCCGCGTACGCGAGCCGGATCGACTGGTCGTCGCTGGTCACGCGCTCGAAACCGCGAGTCCAGGTGCGCGTCGCATCGCCGAGTGCGTCGAGGCAACACGTGAACGCGGCGGTCTCGTAGCCGGCGGCGCGCAACCGCTCGGCGAGGGCGACGTGGCGGGGGTCGAGGCGAAATGCGGTTTCGGAGGGCGTGCCGCGGATGCGGTGCGGCGACACGCCGGTGACGAGCGACGGCAGTGCGCGGCGCAACGTGGTGCTCGGTGCGAACGCCCATTTGAACACCGTGCCGCGCTGGCCGAGGTCGGCGAGCGCTGGCATCGGTGCGGCTCCGCCGTACGGTGGCGTGCGATCGGCGCGCACGCCGTCGAGCGTGATCAGCACGAGATCGGGATGCGTGGAGGAGAGCGCCGGCGGCTTGACGTTGTCGAGCGGTAGCTCGCGGCGGATGTCCTCGACGTCGAACACGCGCTCGATCGCGATCCGCGCGATCCGCGAGTCCGACCAGATCGCGAGTGCGGTGGCCGGTTCGGCATGCACGCCGCGCAGGCCGACCACGATGATCGCCGTGGTACCGGCGACGACGAGCCCGCCCGCGATCGCGCGCACCAGCGCTGGGCCGCGCCAGGCCGCGTGTGCGAGCACGGTGGCGCTCAGCGCGGCGGCTGGACCGAACACGATGCCGGGCGAGGCATCCGGCAACCGGCGGCTGACCAGCAGCACCCAGATC
>JACCYD010000486.1 GCA_013696695.1 Deltaproteobacteria bacterium
GCTCTTGATCGCCGCGCGCACGCGAGCCGCCGAATCGGGATCGACGATCACGACCTCGGCCTCGCCGAGATCGAGGCAGCGCGCGATCAGATCGTCGGCCGTATCCGGCGATAGCAGCACGCTGACCGCGCCGAGCCGGTTGATCGCGGTGGTCACCGACAGGTGGCTCGGGCGCGACCGCATCATCACTCCGACCTTCTGGCCGGGCTGGATGCCACACGCGATCAAGCCGCGGACGACGGCGTCGATCCGGCGATTCGTCTCCGCGTACGTGAACGCGCGCCCGCGGAACAGGAAGAACGTGCGATCTCCGATCGACCGCGCTTGATCCGCGAGCGCGCGACCGAGCGAGATCAGCGAGTCGTCCTGTAGGTTGCGGAGCTTGTTGAGACGCGGCAGCTGCCAGCGTGCGTTATCGAGGTAGCCGCCGAGATCCTCGGACAGCTCGGCCAGGCGCTCGAGCGCGGTCTTGACGCCCTTCTCGACGATGTCCTTCGCGAGCTCGAGATCGAATCCACGATCGTCGTCACCTTCGACCTCGTCGTCGTCCTCTGGCTCGGGCAAGCGCGCGAACGGATCGGGCGGGTTCGCGCCGCGCACGTCGAAGCCGGCCTGTGGCGGCTCGCCCGCGTGCTCGCGCCAGCGCATCCAGTCGATCACGGTCGGCCACGTCACACCGAGGGCGGTCGATCCGACGACCAGGCCGAAGTGCCCGGCCTTGAGCGGCACCTCGTACATGACCTCGACCTTCGGCGCGGCGCGACGAATTCCGCGCACCGCAGCCGGCCGGCCCATCTCGTCGCGACTGCCGACGAAGTACAGGATCGGCGACGTCAGATCCGACAGCGTCACCGTGTGGCCGTCGATCACGAAGCCGCCGCTCTGCATCCGGTTGCCGACGATCAGCTCGTCGACGAACTTGCGAAACGCAGGCCCCGGCCACGCGACGAAGCCTTGGCCACCGAGGAACAGCCGCTTTGCCTCGCGCTTCTCGAGCGCCTCGCGATCGTGCAGGTTGCGCACGAAGTCGATCAGCTGCGAGACCTCCTTGCGCGCGCTGAGCAGCTTGAAGCCCGTCGACGTGAACATGCTGGGGAGGCCTTCGATGCGACTCATCGGCCACGACAGCGCGGCCCGCAGCCCGGCGACCAGGCGCTCCGTGGTGTCCTCGCCGAGCTTCACGGTGCGATGCAGATCGACGGGGCTGCCCATCGTGATCACCGATGCGATGCCATCGCTGCGGCGAAACGCGGCCGCCTGGTAACAGAACATGCCGCCCTGCGAATAACCGGCGAGGTGAACATCCTGGCCGGTCGCCGCGCGCACGCGATCGATCGCATCGGACACCGCGCGCACGTGATCGTCGAGCGTGCGGCTCATGCCGTCTTCCTCGCGCTCCGGTGCGCCGAAGTCGCACAGCCAGACATCGACGCCCTTGCGCGACAGGAACGCGACCGCGCTGACGTCGGGCGAGATGTCGTAGACCTCGGACGCGACCATCAGCGGTGGGATCAGCAGCAGCGGCGCCTTGACGGTCTTTGCCGCCATCGCGTCCGGCTCGGGCATCCGCTCGTAGCGGCGCAGCCGATAGACTTTCTCCTCGTGGACGACCTCGAACGGCGCGCCATAAGGCGCCGTCAACCGGCCCGCGCGCGCGATCTCGAGCGCGTTCTGCCACGCCTTCCCGAACCGGCGCAGCCGGCGCGCCCACCACACCTGGCGGCGACGCTTGGAGGTCGGGTTACCGCGACGCTGTGTACGGAGAGGATCCTGCTCGCCCATCGGCGACGAGGATAACGAGTGTCGCGATCACATGCCGGGAGGCGGCGGCGGATAGTTGCCGGGCTGACCCGGCGTGATGCCACCCGGCGGCGGCGGCATCACCGGCTGCTGATACGTCGGCGGCGGCTGCTGATACCACTCGGGCGGCGGACCCTGCGCTGGCGTCAGGCCGATGGCGATGCCGGTGTCGTCGTACTTGTTGTACTTGCCGGTGGCGAGATCGACGAAGAAGCCCGGCCAGACGAGGATGTTGACCCAGAACCAACCGCTGATGCTCTTCTGCCGCCACATCTGCACGGGCTGAAAGCCGGGCAGGTAGATCTGGATGTTGCCGGGGCGATCCGGATCGAGGTTGATCGCGGTGGGCGTCTGACCAACGGGCTGCCCGTTGACGTAGACGAACGCCCCTGGCGGATTGGTGACGACCGGCACCTGCGACGAACCGGCGAACAGCGTCGCGCATCCGGTCAACGCCACGATCAACACGAGCGAGACCAGCTTCTCGATGCGCGATTTCTTCGTCATTATCCCGGTTCTCCCGCGAGGCGATAGCCGACGCCGCGCTTGCTCTCGATCAGATCATCCGCGTTCACGCCCGCGAGCTTGCGACGAACACGGTGCACGAGCTCGCGAACATTTTCGCTGTCAGCTTGCACGGAGCGGAACGATAACGCGTCGGCAATCTCGTGCCACGCGACATATGCGAGCTCGGCGTCGGTGACCGCGCGCCGGCGCTCGACGAGGAGCTGCAACAGCCCGAACTCCATGGCCGCCAGCTCGATCGATGCATCTGCGATCCGGAGCACACCGCCATCAACGCGCTGTCGCAGATCGAGGTGGTGGCCACGCGGGGTCGTCACCTTGGCCGAGAACACCAGCTCGTCGCGCCGCGTCGGAGCCGTGCGACCGGAGCCGCGCGGTGGATCGATCTTCGGGAGCGCCTCGGGCCAGAAGTAGAACTTCACGTCGCCGAGGCGGATGGTCGCGCCGCCGCTGAGATCCTGCTCGGTGATTCGTGCGCCCTCGACCTCGGTGCCGTTGCGGCTCGAGTTATCGACGATCGCCCACTTACCGCCGGGGCCCTTGATCGTGGCGTGCTCGCTCGACACAGATGCGTGTAGCACCGCGACATCGACCCGCGGATCGCGGCCGATCTTGCTGCCATCGACGAGTTGATGCGCCACACCCCAGGCATCGATCAAGGAAGCCGTCGGAGTCTGCACGCGCGAGAAGATCTGCTCGCTCGTGATTCCGGGAGATGCGATCGCCACGCCGTGCGACGTGCAAAGCACGCCGATCGACCGAGGCGAAGAGCACAGCAAACACGCGACCATGCGTGGTGAAGATCACCTGGTTACCGGCTCTTGCGCAAGCGAACCGACTACCAGCTTCCGGAGGCCATCAAACCCATCTGGCCGCGCCCCGGGGACCACGGAGACACCGACGTCGATGGGCCGGCCGCCGGTTTGGCCTTTTTGCTGCCGAAACTGGGGTCCGGGGGCTGGTTGCCGGTCAGCACGATCCCGAGCGCGAGCCCGCCCCACATGCCGGCGGTCATGCAGCCAGCGATCAGGTCGCCGTCGTAATCCTCGCCGTCGTCGCGCTTGGTGAACAGCCCGGGGGCGGCGCCGCCGATCAACAGGCCGAGCACCGACGCCGCGAAGATCTGTTTGGAGCGTTTCGGTGACCAATCGAGCCGCGGTGCGATCAGCGCACCACCGATCAAGCCGACGTCGAGACCGATCGCGAGCGTGGTGTTCTCGGTGTTTCCGAACTCGCCATC
>JACCYD010000496.1 GCA_013696695.1 Deltaproteobacteria bacterium
TCGGCGATCGAGCGGCGCACGACGATCAGGACGACGAGCAGGCCGAGGGCGACCACCAGTGGGCTGGCGGGCACGAACGGTTGGGTCGCGGCGACGGCCGGCACCGAGATCGCGAGTGCGATCGCGAGCTCGAGGGTAAGGACGAGTGCGCGGCGTGGAGCGCGGCCGAGATCGACGCCTGGCCCACCGGTGGCGGGAATGACCTCGGCCGCGAGCCGGCGCGAGATCACCGCGATCCGGCGGATCGCACCGACGGCGAACGGGCTGGCGAGCAGGATGGCGCCGCCGACCTGTGCGAACGTGGCGGCGACTCCGGTGATCCCGAGCTCGGCGAGCTGCAGCTCACCGATGGTCGACGTCGCGATCACGATGCCGACGACGACGGTCGCATCGATCACCATCACGAACACCGGGCGGCGGAAGCGCTTCCACATCGTGGTGTCGCGGCTGCGCAGGCGGGCCAGCCACGACTCGTAGAACGACACGAACGTCGCGATGCTCTTCGGTAGCCGGGCCGCGACCCAACCGGCGATTCGATCACCGTTGCGGATCAGCAACGGCGAGGTGAGCGTGGTGGCGCAGGCGATGCCGACGGCGATCGCGAGCAGATCGATCTCGCCGGGGGGGACGGCCGCGGCGATCACGAACGACAGCTCGCCGATCTGCGCGAGCGACAGCCCGGCGCGCACCGCTGGGCGAACGCCGTGGCCGGCGAGGAAGACGCCGATGGTGACGCCGACCGTCTTCACGACGAGCACGACGACGGTGAGGATCGCGATGCGCCAACCCTCCTGGACGAGCAACGCGGGCTCGATCGTCATGCCGACCGAGACGAAGAACACCATCGCGAACACGTCGCGGAACGGTTTGACGTGTTCGAACACGTCGTGACCCTTGCCGGACTCGGCGACCAGGATGCCCGCGACGAACGCTCCGAGGGCGACGGAGTACCCGGCCCAGGCGGCGAGTGCCGAGGTGCCGAAGCAGATGGCGAGCGCGGCGATCACGAGCGTCTCGGGGCGGGCCCTGCGCGAGATCCACTCGATCGACCGCGGCACGACGAGCAAGCCGCCGACAAGGATCAGCGCGAGGAAGCCGGCGAGCTTCGCGAGCGTGAATGCGACCTCGCCGGCATCGAGCCCGACTCCGCGGACGCCGGCGAGGATGGCGAGCAACAGGATCGCGATCAGATCCTCGAACACCAGGATCGCGAACACGATCTCGGTGAAGCCGCCCTTCCAGCCGAGCTCCTCGAACGCCTTGGCGACCAGCATCGTCGACGAGATGCCGAGGCACGCGCCGGCGAACAGCGACGTGACGGCGTCGAAGCCGAGCAGACCGGCGACCAGCGTGCCGATCGAGATCGCGAGCGCGACCTCGAACAGAGCGGTGAGCGCGGCGGGGAGGCCAACGCGTGCGATCGTCGACAGCCGCAGCTCGAGGCCGATCGTGAACATCAGCAGGATGACGCCGAGCTCGGACAGCACGTGGACGAGCGAGGCATTGGCGACCAGCGGCACGGGGACGTGCGGGCCGATCAACAAGCCGGCGAGCACGTAGCCGAGCACCACGGGCAACCGCAGCGCCTGGAACACGACCGTGACCAGCGCGGCGGTGCCGAGCACGATCACGAGCTCGACCAAGACTTTCGAACCGGTCACGTCACAACCTCTTCTTCATCTTCGCAGCAAGTGGGTCGGGAAATCGCTTGTGGCAGCGCGCGCAAACGCGAAACGCCTTCGACTTGCGGTCGACGAGCTTTTGAAAACCGCAATGCGGGCACTTGATGCGGGCGAGCCGCGCCATCGCGGTCGCGAGCGCGAATGGATTCGCCATCGGACTCCTCGGGAAAACAGTTGATCGATCGACGAGCGACGAGATCAACCGACCGGCGGGCCGCGCGAGGAGCGAGCGAACACAATGGGAACGAAGGCGCGGATGGGCGCGAACGCGCGCTCGAGAGTGACGAAGCAGAGCGGCGGCGTGACGAGCACCGGCTCGACGAGGATCGCGAGCACGCTGGCGCGCGACATGCGATCCTGCGAGGTGCTCGGGCGGCGTGGCGCGGCGAGGTCGACATGCGGCTTGGCGACGTCGAGCTGCGCGTCCTGCGGATCGTCGTAGACCGGCCGCGGCGCGGACCGTGCGGCCGACACCAGGCAGAACACGACGAACACGATCAGCGCACGCACGATCGTGCTCAGCATCGCATGCCTCGATCAGCCACGCCCATCGCTTCGTGCAGCGATCGTGTCGGCGACCGCCTCGGCATCTCGCGCGATCCCATAGAGGTATTGCGATGCCGCTGCGCGCGCGCACGGTGCGCCGACGACAAAGATTCCGCGATGCGAGACGCTCTCGTTGCGTCGCGTCTGTGCGATGCCGCGCCGCGTGCGCGCGAGGTCCGCGGGAAGAAACGGCGCGGCGTGGTGATAGCCGGTACCGAGCACGACGAGGTCGGCCTCGCAGCGATGGCCGCCGGCGAGCTCGACGACGTCGCCCTCGATCCGCACGGGCTCGCGTCGGACCTCGATCGCGCCGCGCCGACGCAGTGCGGCGAACCCGCGATCGCCAGCGGGCGCGGAGAACGTGCCGTGGCAGAATCGCCTGGGGCGAAGGTGGCCGAGGAGGGGGAGCGTGACGAACGCGGGATCGAGCCCGAACAGCTTGGTCTCCAGTGCGACCTTGCGCGCTGCGATCGTGACCTGGCAGCCGGCGCGCGCGGCGAGCTCGGCGATCTCGACGGCGCTGGTGGCGCCACCGACGACGACGATCCGCATGCCGGGGCGCGCGAGCTCGTTCCGCCATGCCGCGGAGTGAATGATGCGGACGGTGGGCGTGCCGGGGAAGGTCGGGAGCCGCGGATGTTCGAACACGCCGCTGGCGACGACGATCGATTCGACGGCAAGCGGTTCGGCCGCGCCGCGGAGCGCGACGCGATAGCCGGGCCCCGAGACGCGAATGGACTCGACGATGGCGCGCTCGGGGACCAGCGCGTGGGTGGCCGCATAGGCCTCGAGGTAGGCGACGTACTCCGCGGCGGTGAAGTACGGCGCTGTGATCGTGGGCGCGAAACCTGGGAGCGCGGTGAGCTTCGCCGGCGAGGTCATCAGCAGCGCGGGATCCATCTTCGCGTAGGCACCCCCGATGGTGGCGTCGCGATCGACGAGGTGAACGGGCAAGCCGTGGCGGCGAAGCATCGCGGCGGTGGCAAGACCCGCAGGGCCGGCGCCGATCACCAGCGTCACGACGCGATCCGGCGCGCGTAGAGCGCGAGGAGCGCCGTCATGTGGGCGATCGCGACCGGGATGATCTGGTGCGCGGCGGCGCGGATCTCGTCCTGCGGAAGTGACCGCGCGAGCCCGCGACGGATCAGCCAGCGACCGAGCGGGTGCTGGGTGCGATCGGCGGGGAACCGATGCGTGAAGCGCGCGAGGCTCTCGATCAGCTGCGATGCGCGGGTCGCGCGCGGTGGCTCCGGCACGGCGAGCGCCGCGAGCGTGTCGACATGCGCCTCGACGTACCACTCGTAGCCATCACCGGCGGAGTGGACGACGCGATGGACGTGAACCGGGCACGCCATGTCGGCGAGCAGGTGCGCCGTGCGACCGAGCGCGACGAAGCCGGCGGCCGCGTTGCCGCGTTCGTGCTCGCGGAGCGCGCGCCGAAACTGATGATCCGCAGCGACGCGCGCGCTCGGCCACAGCGGCACGAAGCCGCCGATCCTCGCCGGCCCCCAGAAGTGGCTGAACGACAGGTGCTCGAACGGCCTGGGCGTACCGGGCACGTACACGACGTCCTCGCGCAGCGCGCCGAGCGTGATCGCGCGGCGATACCGCTGCACGAGCGGCGCATCGACGCGATCCGCGGCGCGCTCGACCAGCATCTGCAGGCCGTTGATCCTCATCGCTGCGCGGCTCGACAATCCGCGATCAGCGCGAGCAGATCGCGATAGCGCGGCTCGCCACCGTGAGCGCGACAGAACTCCTCGAGATCGTCGAGCCAGCGGGCGAGCGCGTGCGGCGGCAGCTCGAGCGCGCCGAGGATCTCCGCGAGCTCACCCTGCATCGCGTGCTTCCTCGGGATGCTTCAGCCAGCGCGTGAACCGATCGCGACCGATGCGGCGCAGCTCGATCGCGAACAGCACGGCTCCGATCATGGCCCCCGCATACCACGTGCAGCTGCGCGCCAGGATCGCGGCGGTCATCGCGGGCGGACCCATCGCCGGGTCGAGCAGATGTGCGGTCGCCGCCTCGGTGACGCCGATCGAGCCCGGCACCGGTGCGACGTACGACACCATCAGGCCGACCGAAAACGCGGAGTACGAGCTGCGCGCATCGGTCGCGACGCCGACGCCGTCGGCGAGCACGTGCCCGATCGCGATCGCCACCGCGATGAACGCGAGCGAGGCCAGATGCACGCCGCCGTGGAGCGGCCGCAGCGAGCGCCCGATCCGGCCGACCGCCGAAGGGACCTTGTCGAGCCCGGTGAAGAACTTTCGTTTGTTGTGCCCGAGATCGGGCTTCGCGAGCTGGCGCGCGCACCAGCGATGGATCGGACCGGGGGCGATGATCACGAGCGCGAGCATCCCCACGATCACGCCGGGCGTGATCAGCCACAGCCCTAGGTGATCGTCGATCACCGCAGGTACGCGGCCATCGCCCGCCACTTGCAGCCCGATCAGGCCGCACAAGATCACCCACATCACCATGTAGATGCTCTTCGTGATCGTCGCCGCCGTGGCTTCGGCGACCGGATAGCCGTTGTTGACGAGCAGGATCACCATCACCGGCAGGTGCAGCTCCGACGATGGCGTCAGGCTCGACACGAAGTAGCTGATCGTGACGAGCTTCGCGCCGAGCGAGAACGGAAACGGCTGCCCCAGCAACCGGAACAGCGTCCAGTAGCGCAGCCAGTCGAGGCTATAGAACGCGAGGGTCAGCGCGATCACCAGCACCCACCGCGCCGGCGACACCTCGCCCGCGAGCTCGGCCGCGCGATCGAAGCCACCGGTGTAATGCGCGAACAGCCACCCCGCCCCCGCCACCGATGCGACGCCGATCGCGATCCACGCGATCGTCCGCACCACGCGCCAGCCCAGCGCCGCTTGCGACATTCCCGCCGATGCTACGCGGTGTCGAAATCGGAAACCCGGACAACGCGCGGCAAATCCCCGCCCGGATCGCGGTAACCGTGCACAACCGTGTTAAGCCCCAGCGACGATGGCTGACCCCGACGTTCGCGGCGCGTACGAGCGGCACGTCAATCCGACGTTCAGCAAGCTGCTCGGGTTGCTCGGCTACGGCCGCGTCTGGGTGAAGGGCGAGGGCACGCGGCTGTACGACGATGCGGGCAAGAGCTACGTGGATTTTCTGGCGGGGTTCGGCGCGACCAACCTCGGCCACAACCATCCGGGGCTGCATCGTGCGATCGCGGACGCACTGAGCGCGTCGCCGGTGCACGTTTGCCATACCGGCCCGACGCCACACGAGGCCGCACTCGGCGAGCGGCTGTCGCGCAGCGCGGGTGCGCCGTTCGAGATCGCGATGGTGTCGTCGTCGGGTGCCGAGGCGGTCGAGGCGGCGATCAAGGTCGCGCGCGCGGCGACCCGGCGCACGGGCACGCTGTACTGCAAGGGCGGCTTTCACGGGCTGTCGCTCGGTACGCTGTCGATCATGGGCGCGCCGCGGCTGCGCGGGCCGTTCGAGCCGCTGCTCGGCAACACGGCGGCGGTGCCGTTCGGCGATGTCGCGGCGCTGCGCGAGGCGCTCGCGAGCAAGAAGTTCGCGGCGTTCGTCGTCGAGCCGATCCAGGCCGAGGCCGGCGTGATCCTGCCGCCGCCGGGCTACTTCGCAGCGGCGCGCGAGTTGTGCTCGAAGTTCGGCACCCAGCTGGTGTTCGACGAGGTGCAGACCGGCGTCGGGCGCACCGGCACGCTGTATTCGTTCCAGCACGACGGCATCACGCCCGACGTGCTGGTGCTCGCGAAGGCGCTCGGCGGCGGCATCGTGCCAGTCGGCGCGACGCTGTGCTCGCGCGAGCTTCATCAGCGGGCCTACGGCAGCCTCGATCGCTTCGATTCGCATGGCTCGACGTTCGCCGGCAACGCGCTCGCGTGTGCGGCCGCGATCGCCACCCTCGACATCGTCGAGCGCGAGCAGCTCGCCGAGCGCGCGGCACGTATGGGGACGCTGCTCGTCGATTCTCTGCGCGCGCGGCTCGATGGTCATCCGCTCGTTCGCGGCATCCGCGGCCGCGGCCTGCTGATCGGCGTCGAGCTGGGCACCGCGGCGACGGGCGCGCTGCGTAGCGTGGCCGCCAGGCTCACCGAGCTCGCACCGAGCGTCGGCCGGTTGTCGCCACCGCCGTTCGTCGGCCAGTGGATCAGCGTGCGGCTGCTCGAGGCCGGCGTGGTGTGCCAGCCCACCGCACACGAGTGGGACGTGCTCAAGGTCGAGCCGCCGTTGACGATCAGCGAGGCCGAGATCGCGACGTTCGTCGACACGCTCGGGACGATCCTCGACGGCTATCGCAGCGCCGCCGCGATCCTGAAGGACGTCGGCGTTCGCATGGCGAGTCGCGGCGTCAAAGGCTGGGCGTGGTGAAGCTCGCCGATCTTCGCAAGGATGGCGCGTTCGCACTCGGGCTCGCGCGCAAGCAACCGTTCCAGGTCCTGCTCCAGGTGACCAACCGCTGCAACATGACCTGCGACTTCTGCGATTTCTGGCCGAACGGCGTCGCCCCGAAGCTCGAGCTATCGCTCGCCGACTTCCAACGCCTCGCCGCGGAGCTCGACGAGCTCGGGACGATGTTCATCTCCGTCGAAGGCGGCGAGCCGCTCGTCCGCAAGGACATCATCGACATCCTGCGCGCGCTGTCGAAGCAGCACGTGACGTGCCTCTACACCAACGGCTGGTTCGTCACGCCGGAGCTCGCGCGCGAGATCTGGGATGCCGGCGTCACGCAGGTCGGCGTGTCGATCGATTACGCCGACGCTGCCGATCACGATCGGCGCCGCGGCATCGACGGCGCCACCGAGCGAGCCTGGCGCGCGATCCAGCTGCTGCGCGATGCGGCCCCTGCCGGCGGTCGCGGCGTGCACGTGATGACGGTGCTGATGGAAGACACGTTCCCGCAGCTCGAACGCCTGCTCGCACAGAGCCGCGACGCCGGCGTCGGCCACTGGATCACGCTGGTGTCGAACACCGGCTATCGCCGCGGCAAGGCCGGTCTAGCACCCGCTAAGC
>JACCYD010000054.1 GCA_013696695.1 Deltaproteobacteria bacterium
GCGGACCGAACCGCAGCGCGAGGCCACGATCTTGCGCGGCGCGGTGATCGGCGACTTCACCGACCAGCCACCGGCGCTGCATCGCGATCTGATCGCGGTCGGAGCACCACGCCCCGGTTCGTCGTCGGGCATGCGAGCGTGGCAGGTCGCCGGGACGCCGCTCGGGCTCGACACCGTGCCGACCGACGGCATCGTCGCGAACGGCTTCGCGGATTGCACCAGCTCGGGGGTCTGCGTGCGCAACGCCGAATACCTCGCGTTTCCGATCGCGGCGGGCCACGACGTCGTGCTCGTGGTCGATCGCGCGCAACCGGCGCGCGCGATGCTGTTCGATCCGGCGGAGTCGACGAGCGGCATCTCGAAGACCGAGATCTCGATCCTCACGCAGGGCCTGCCGTCGGGTGCGGTGGTCCGCTCGCTCCACGCCGCGGATGTCGATGGCGACGGCGCGCTCGAGATGATCGCGTCGTTCCAGTCGGCGGACGCCGGCGAGGTGCGCGTGTGCACGATGTCGGCGGGGGTTCCGCAAGCGTGTGACGACTTGACGCCTGTGGTCTCCGCGATCGCGCCGAGCGTCACCGCGTGCATCGATGCCGCGCCGGGCGTGCTGCACGACGCCACCGAGGCGGCCCCGGCAGGTGTCGATCTCGTCGTGGTGTGTCGCGACGGTGCGACGACGAGCTTGTTTCGGGTCCGCCGCGACGGCGATTACGTGGTGACGCCGCTCGCCGCACAGGCAGCAGACATCACCTCGATCCGGCTCGACGATGTCACCGGCGATGGCCTCGACGATGTCGTCGCGATGGTCGGTACCGGCGGCTCGCAGTCGCTGATCGTGTTCACGCAATGCAGCTCGCGCGAGCGCGGCACCTGCCAGCGTGCCGCCGCCGGGGAGGGACCGTGATGATCAAGATCGCGCTCGTGGTCTGCGTGATCTGCATGGCGAGTCGCGTGGCAGCCGCCGACGAGGCGAAGGCGAAGCAGTACTTCCAGGCCGGCGCCAAGGCCTACGCCGCGCAGAACTTCGAGGCCGCGGCCGCGAACTTCGATCAGGCGTTCAAGGAGATGCCGATGCCCGAGATCGCGTTCTCCGCGGCGCAGGCCTATCGCCGGCTGTATCGCGTCGACGCGAAGCCCGCGCACGTCCGCCGCGCGGTCGAGCTCTACAGGAGCTATCTCGACAAGGTGAAGACCGGCGGCCGCGTCGGTGATGCCTCCGACAACCTCGGCGAGATGGAGCGCGAGCTCGACAAGCTCGAGGCCCAGGGGAAAGCCGGCAAGCTCAGGGTCGAGGTCGCTTCCGAGCGGACGCGGATGGGCGTCAGCATCTCGAAGGCGGATCAATCAGCGCCCGACACGAGCGTGTTGCGCGAGATCGGCGAGGGTACTGGCGATACGCTGAAAGGTGTCGTCGCCACGCTCGACGGCCAGCCGATCGAGCCGTTCGCGTTGAACGAGGTCGAGCCCGGAGATCACGTGGTGTCGGTGACCGCCGAGGGCTACTTCCCGATCGAGAAGAAGCAGCGGGCGGTGCAGGGCGTGCCCTCGCTGGTCGTGATCGAGCTGCAGCCGAAGCCAGCACGCATCAAGGTCGCCACCGAGGTCGGTGCGCGGATCACCGTCGACGGCAGCCCGATCACCGGCTCGATGCTGGAGCTCGCGACCGGCAAGCACGTGATCGCGGTGCTGCGCCACGGTCGCCGACCGTTCGGCCGCGAGCTGATGGTGACCCGTGGTCAGGAGCTGGTGCTCGATGCCACGCTCGAGAAGACCGGTCGCCGTCGCGCCGTGCCGTGGGTCCTCGGCGGCGCCGGTGGCCTCGCGCTGATCGCGACGATCTCCGGGATCGCGGCGGTCGTCGCCGATGGCAACGCCATCGACGCGCGAGATCAGATCGCTGCGGGTAACGCCTCACCCACGATCGGCAACGAGTACGACCGTCAGGTCCAGCGTCGCGACGAGCTCAAGACCACCGCGATCGTGTTCGGCGCCGGAGCGCTGGTCGCCGGTGCGGTGGGGCTGGGCCTCTACTTCTTCGATTCGCCGTCCAGCGAGGGCGTCCGCATCGTCCCGGTCGTCGGTTCCGGCACGGCCGGCGTGAGCGCGGCTCGCCGGTTCTGACATCGACGGTTCTGAGCCCCATCGCGCGCGGATCCCAGGCGCGGTACAGTCGATCGCGGTGGACGTGAAATCCGTGATCTCGACGGAGCCCAGTGAGGGAACGGACCTCGATCCGGATCTGGTCGTCGGATCGATGGTGGGCGAGTACCGCGTAGAGGGAAAGCTCGGGCAGGGCGGGTTCGGCGCGGTGTTCAAGGCCCAACATCCGCTGATCGGGAAGATGGTCGCGATCAAGGTCCTGTCGACCCGGTTCTCTGCTGACCGCGAGATGGTGTCGCGGTTCATCGCCGAGGCGAAGGCCGTCAACCAGATCCGGCATCGCAACATCATCGACATCTTCTCGTTCGGCTGGCTGGAACGGCGCTGCTACTACGTGATGGAGTACGTCGACGGCGAGACGCTCGACGCGCGGATCTCGCACGGCGCGTTGCCGCTGTCGGAGGCCTTGCCGATCCTCAAGGCGATCGCGCGGGCTCTCGACGCCGCGCACGTGAAGGGGATCGCGCATCGCGATCTCAAGGCCGAGAACGTGTTCCTCGGCACGGATACCGACGGCGCGGTGTTTCCGAAGTTGCTCGACTTCGGGATCGCCAAGCTGATGGCGTCCGAGGACGGGATCGGGCACAAGACGCGGACGGGCGCGCCGATGGGCACGCCGTACTACATGTCCCCGGAGCAGACGCGCGGGCGCGGCGTCGATCACCGCACCGACCTCTACGCGTTCGGCGTCCTGGTCTACCTGATGCTGACGCAGAAGTATCCGCTCGACGGCGATGACTTCATGACGATCCTGATGCGGCAGGTCAGCGACGAGCCGGAGCCGGCGTCGACGCACGTCGCCGGCCTGCCCGAGCGCGTCGATCAGGTGATCGCTTGGTTGATGCGCAAGAGTCCCGACGAGCGACCGGCGGATCTGATGACGGCGGTGCGCGCGCTCGAGGAGGTCGTGGGTGTCGCGCCGAGCGCCGCGGTCAGCTCTCCCGTGATCATCCCGAGCCACGTGACCACCAGGCCGCCGGCGAGCAGCGCGCGGATGTCGCTCGCCCCGACCGCGACGGGTGGAGCAGCCACCGCGGTCTCGGCCAGCGTGCCGACCGAGATCACACCGCCGAAGCCACGAAGCAACCGTCTGATCATCGTCGCCGCGGCCGTGATCGCGGCGATCGTGGCCGTGATCCTGGTCGGACGCTCGGGCAACCGCGATGGTGCGGGCAGTGCGAGTGGATCGGTCGTCGTGCACACGAGCGATGCGGCATCGCTGCCGCCCGTACCGGAGGATGCCCGGGTCGTCAGGCCCGAGCCCGATGCCGCGGCGAAGCCCTCGTTCGTCACGATCACGATCGAAGGCGCGCCGGCCGGCACCGAGGTCAAGATCGGCGGGCAGGTGTACGGCACGACCCCGAAGGTGCAAGTGCCGCACGGCGACTCCGAGGTGTTGCTGGTGCTGACCGCCGAGGGCCATCAGCCGTTCACGCTGCCGATCATACCCACCGCCAACGCCACGCACGCGGCGAAGCTGAAGCCGCGCGCGGGTCAAGCTCCGCGCGCGGGCAGCTCGGTTCCGGCGCCTGGCAGCAATCGGGGAAGCAGTGAGCCGACCGACGACATCATCGACTTCCCCACCAAGAAAGAGCCCCCGAACCAATGAAATCCGCGTGGATCGTGATCGCGATGCTTGCGAGCACACCGGCCGCCGCCGACGATCGCAGCGACGCCGAGGCGCTATTCCGCAACGGCGCGACCGCCTACAAGAACGGCAACTTCAAGGCCGCGGCCGAGAACTTCGATCGCGCCTACGAGCTGTTCAAGGCGCCGGAGATCGCGTTCTCTGCCGCACAGGCACATCGTCTCCAGTACCAGGCCGATCAGAACCCGGCGCACGTGAAGCGGGCGATCGAGCTGTTCGAGATCTACGTCGCGACGACGCCGGAAGGCGGGAAGCGCAAGGACGCCCTCGCGCACCTCGGACGGCAGCGTGATTTGTTGCGGGACCTCGAGAGCAAGGGGCAGCAGGTGGTCGTCGCGCCGGTGAAGGAGACTCCCTCGATCTATGTCTCGGTCGCCCTCGAGAACGCGCTGATCACGATCGACCGCAAGGCCGCCGAGCGCTACACCGCACACGAGGTCGAGCCCGGCGAGCACGTGGTCGAGGTCAGCGCCGAGGGCTACGAGCCGAGCGAACGGAAGGTCTCGGTCACCAAGGGCCAGGCGATCGTTCCGATCGAGCTGTCGCCGAAGCCGGCCCACATCTCGATCAAGACCGTGCGCGATGCGCGAATCGTCGTCGATGGCCGGCCGGTCATGGGCGGCACCGGGAACGTCGCGATTCCGCCGGGCAAGCACCTACTCACGATCTACGCGCGCGGTCGCGAGCCGGTGACGCGCGAGCTCGAGCTCCGGCCGGGGCAAACCCTCGCCCTCGATGTTCCGCTGCGCACGACGACGCGACGGCGCGCGGTCAAGTGGGTCTGGATCGGCGGCGGCGTGTTGCTGGCGTCGACGCTGGTGACCTCGATCATCGCGTTGCGCGCCGATGGTGCGGCCGCGGATCTCCGCGACGCCGCGGATCCGCTCGACGCCGCCGAGGCGGATCGCTACGAGACGCAACGCGCGCGTCGCGACACCTACCGGACCGCGAGCCTCGTGCTCGGCACCGCGACGCTCGCGACCGCAGCGACCGCGTTGTGGCTGTACTACTTCGACACGCCGTCGCCCGACGATCTCGATCGTCCGATCGAGCGACCCGACGCCACCAGCGGCGGGTTCACACCGGTCGTGTTCGGCGACGGGCTCGGCATGAGCTACGGGGGGCGGTTCTGATGCGTGCGAACGCGATCGCGCTCGTCGCCACGCTGCTCGCCGCGTGTAACGATCTCCCGGACCTCGGCGTCTGCGGCAACGGCATCATCGAGGCAGACAACGGCGAGGCGTGCGACGGCGATCTCGCCGGGGGCGATACCTGCAGCGACACCTGCGAGCTCGCGTGTCAGACGTCCGCGGTCACCGACGCCTATGTCGTGGTGCCGTCGTCCGAGACCGAGCAGCAGTTCTGCCCCGATGCGCGGATGACGTGCGGGCTCGACCTCGTGTGCCGCGGCTCGTCGGGACAGTTCATCGCGGTCGGCGGCGCGCAGCCGTTCGATACCAAGTTCGCGGTCGCCGGTGACTTCGACGGCGACGGCATCTCCGATCTCATAGGCACGAGTGCGACGCAGATCGTGGTGCGGTTCGGCGCGACCACCCCGTTCACCGACGGCTTCGCCCAGGCCGCGCCGTCGTCGGACAGCCCGATCGCGATCTTCGATCGCGCGCCCGACGAGCTGAAGCTCGACACCTCTGACATGGCGCTCGCGGTACCCACCGACGGGCTCGCGCTGTTGACGTCGGACACGGAGGTGTTCGGGCCAGACCTCGATCTCACGTTCGATGTCGACGCCGCCGCACAGATCCAGATTGTCGTTCGCGATCCGGATCCCCTGCTCGAGGGCAGCGATGTCGTGCTCGCCGTGGCGCGCATGGGCACGCTCGCGGTGCAGCGAGTCGCGATCTCGGGTCCGCACACTCAGCTCGCGCTGCCGACGTGCGGTCCGGCAAACGCGCGCCTGATCGCGATCGCGATCGCCCGCGACCTGCAGAGCTTTGCGGTGATCGGCAGGCCGATGGCGGGGCTGGGCTTCTTCATCTGCCATTACACCCCGAACGCCTCGGCGTTCCAGATGGCGCAGACCAACGTCAACGCGATTCCTCCCGACACCGCGATGTTCGCGCAGCTCGACGACGACCCGTGTCTCGATCTCGCGTTCACGCGGATCGCACCCGCGGCGGGCGTGCCGTCGATCTTTGGAGCGTCCGCGACGCCCGGCACCTGCGCGTTCGTCGGCACGGTGGCGACGATCGGCGATCTCGGCGACACCGACGTGCTACTCGACGCCGGCTCGATCGTGCCGCGCGCCGCCGGGATCGAACGCGACGAGCTCGTGCTCGACTCCGGCGTCTATCAGTTCGAGGCCGGCCAGCTCTCGCTGGTGATCGGCCCGACCTCGGAGATCAATCCATGGACGACCGCTACCGTCGTCGATCTCAACGGCGATGGTCAGCTCGATGTCGTCGCGGGTCGCAAGGGTCAAGACGATGTCGATGTCGTGCGCGGTGGCTCGGTCCCCAACGCGTATCGCGCCGACACGACGACCGCGGTCGTCTCGACCTCGGCGGGCGACTTCGACGGCGACTTCCTCGGTGACGTCGCGCTGATCGAGACCAGTAATCTCGGCCAGCGCGTCTCGATCCTGTACGGCGCGCGCGACGGCGTCGTCGGCACGCCGGTGGTGACCAGCAAGTTCAGCGGCGCACTCAAGGCCGCACGGCTCCGGCGCGCGACGTGGAGCG